>CAKZPK010000385.1 GCA_937139035.1 uncultured Crocinitomix sp.
CTTTGTAACTATAATAGCAGAAACAGATGATTGGATTAATTATGATTTACCGGGCCATTTAATTGGAAAACTATGGGGCGGAAAATACAAAGGGCAACGACAGAAATGGTTTCTACTGCGGCTAAATGGCCCTGATACCTTGATTAACCTTCAAGTCGAACATCCTGAATTTTCAAAATGGAAGTGGTCATCACCTACTCAGTTAATTGAAGAAATTGTCCCTTTTAAACGGGACGTATACCAAACAATATTGAAACAGTTCCAAGACCAATTCTAGATGTTCCCGTTTTAATTCAAAACTTAAACTCCGCATTACCAGGCACCAAACTATTGACAGGCTACTCTCTTCTCTAATCATTACTAATTTAAATAGTATTTTAAGTCTAAAATATTTTAAGTCTAAGTAGCTTGACTTTAAAGCTTAACCCCAAGTTCTAATCCTTCTACTATAATCCAAGGATAGAACTTAGGTGTTTCAATTTCGGTGTTACTGTTTGGATGCCACAATTTAGATGTCATGACATAAACCGCTTAAATCAATGTTGAACACCAAATCTTCAAGCACTTCATCTAGTGCTCCATCAATATTTTCTTCAGAATTATCGGCATCAGAAGATTCTTTCAATTTTCTTCTTAAACCATTCATTTTATTCGCAATATCAACTTTAGCCTTAGCACTTTCATATTCATTTGATATTTTTAATCGTTGAACTTCGTTTGCACGAGCCACTTCAGGTCCGCCGTTAACAAGTGATTCTGCTGCGCTAATAAGTTTGTTTAAAATATTATAAACTAATTGTGATGAGAAGCCGCTCAATAAAGCTAAGAGTAGTTTGTCATCTAACATTCCTTCTTCAGCACCTGATGATTTGAGAGGAACCATCTCGGTTATAATTATTCCACCAATAATTCCCAATACAATCGTTATCCAATAGCCAGAGTCCATATCTGGATGATAAGTTCCGTTAGAAAATTTAGGTTTGATAGTGGATAGTAACATAAAGGTGGCTCCAATTGCAGAAGCGCAACTTAAAAAGAACAAATTCAATAAGAATGGAAATCCATTGGAGGATAAAACCGTTTTATCCATTGAGTGTGTACTTACCAATTCTGAGAATCCGCAAGCAATCAAACCTGCAACGGATACAGCTCCAAAAATGATTAATTTGCGTATTAGTGGAAACTTTGGTTCAAATGATCCCTTTTTCCGCTTCTCATATTTTTGGTTTTGTTCTTCAAGGTACAATACATTTTGGGGGAGTGCAGGGAAAATTAGTTTGGACATTGCATTGTGATAACTACTTGCTTTTTTGAGTTTTTCAGTAGTTATATCGGATAAACTATCCAAATTATCAATATCTCTCATTGCAGCTACAATTGATGGACTAACAGTTTTACCTGTTGAAAGAGAAAAACTTATCATAGCTCTTAATTCATCAATTAGAATTTTGATAAAGTCAAAATCTGCAAATTTATCCTTGCTCAAGTTTTGTTTTGTTTCAGACATTTTGTTAAAAGTTAGGGTTCATGGTATGTTCCAAAGGAACACTGGATTCAATATAATAAATCTGAAGACAAACTTTACTTCACAATGCTGATAAAGAAGAAAAAGAGGTATAAATACGGAATATGTAGAATGACGTATTTATAGAAATATACCTGTTGATTATTTTATTTATTGTCTGACCAAATAGCCAAATCATTTCCTGAAGGATCTAGAAAGTGAAAGCGGCGCCCACCAGGGAATTCAAATATTTCCTTTGAAATAAGTCCACCAGCTTCAACGACTTTTGTTTTAATTTCCTGTAGATTTGAATGATATAAAACAATAAGAGCGCCATTTACAATTGGGGCGGTAGTTTTTTCAAAACCTCCTTGCATTCCACTATTATCAAATGCAATATAGTGCTCTCCGTAGTCTGTAAATTTCCAATTAAATACAGCTGTGTAAAACACCTTTGTTTTCACAAGGTCGTGCGCTAATAATTCGATATAGTTGATGTGACAATCTTCAGGCTTCATTTCAGAATGATTTATGATAAAATCTACAATTTACAAAATAACTAAGGTAATTTAGAGGATTCTTGAACTTCGTTTATTTTTCTGCAAATGCCTTAAATTGATTCATCCATTTTTGACTTTGCGCTTTAAACTTACTAGGAAATAACTTTGCCATTAGCTTTATCATGAATCCGTTAAATTGCGTGTATTCAACCTCAGATGTATATTCGGTTATATTTTCGCCTAGTTTTTTAAAGCGGCTAGTTTGCGTATTTACCATGTGTATATGCTAGTATAACGCAACTTTCTCATGAGGCAAATTGTTAGAAATAATAGTTTCTATTAATTCTATTCGCCGATTGTCATTTAAAATAATTTTAGATTTTGCACCTTCTTTATGATGTTCACCACTTAAAAGCTCAATGCTTTCAAAGCCATCTTGCCAAGCTGAAAAATTACTTTCATCATCCCAAAGTTTTACAACTTGCTCAATGGGGACATTAATGGTTGTTGTACAGGAATACCTCATTTTTTCTTTTTTGTAGGTTTTGGCTTTAATTGAGAAACATAATCAAAGCTTTTTTGCAAGTATTCGGCTAGTTCTTGAGGGGTGCTTAGTAAGTCTTTTGAAACTCTAACGTATTCTTTCATTGTTCGGCCGTGTTGCTCCATTAATGAGGTTTTATATTTATCTATAAACGCTTGTCTATCGTCATTAGATAAACGAAGTCCCATATCTCCTTCTTTTGAGAGAAAGGAAAACATGTGCCCATTTATAGAAGTGTAGGGGGTAGTTTTACCTTTTCGTACAATGGCTGGATTATTTTCAATTAATTGGTCGTAGAGTATTGTTGCGCTCATTTTTCTATTGTTTCATGTAGTAATTTTGAAAGGAATGTTGAATAAAAATAGTGAATTCCTTTAAACCGTATTAGTTGCAAGTGTCTAGAAATAAAAAAAGGAAACATAATTATGTTTCCTTTTTTTCAATTTATTATGATTGATGGTTTAACCAACAAGGTCATCCAATGAGTAATTGGTGAGATTTGTTTGTTTAAGCTCAATTATTTTCTCTAATTCATTTTTCATTTGTACTTCTAGCCAAAGCATTGGGCTAATATTAAATATTTTTGCTAAAATCAACGCAAACTCATAGTTTAAAGGGCGATTACCATTTAAAACATTACTTAGGTTTGATGGTTTTAATCCAATGTACTCTGCAAACTTGTTTTGTCTAATTTTAGCAACATTCAGGCATTCTTTTATGAAATCACCTACAGTGTAGGTTTGAAAGTTTTCTGCGCTAACATATTCATCCATTCTTAATCGAATTGCTAAGAATTCAATTTCAAGCTGCTTTTCAACTGAAAGCTTTTTTTTACGATTGAGTATAAAGGCTTGTAATTCTTTCCTTTCGTCTTTCGCATCATTGTGCTCACCAGTTAAAGCTCCTGATGTAAGCGGCTCATCAATTTTTCTTTTCATTTTAATAATATTGTCTTTTTTATTAAATAAGACTAACCCTATCCTTAAAGATAAGATTCAATTAGCCAAACAGTTAATCTCTATAAATATACTTAGAAATCAAATTTGGTGTTGCATTCAAAAAAATCATTCTTCCATGTATGCCCGGTTCTGCACCATATTTCTGAATATACCAATCTTCAAGTTCTGCCTTTGGAATGAATGCAAGCACACCTCTAAATTCATTGTTCAAACTTAAGCTTCTGTAGCATCCAAAAGCGATTAAACAACCTGCAACATCCTGATATTTTTTTTGGCTGCTGCCTATATTATGTGGTGCAATTTCTAAATGCTCCATTTCATACATTCCATCTCTATATATTAAATGTAGAACTCCTTCGACAGTCCCCGTTTCTTCAATTTTTAAAGCGTAAATTTGCTCGTTTGCATCCGCTTCTTTGGCGATTTTTCGCCAGTTAAATGTCCATCCATCTTTTATTAATGGAATTTCTCGTTTGTTGATTGGTGCAATTTCAGCCTGCACTAATTTGCTGTCTCTCAGCACTTGAATTTTCATAATTACTCCTCAGTTTTGGGTTGAATAGTGTGATGTACATAATTAGATTTTTTATTAATATGAATTCTATCTTTCTACAAATGTACTAATTTATTATCTAATTTTGATAATAAATTATCGTTTTAGTATATTTTATTTATTTTTAATTATCATTATATGATTACAGTAAAGCCTAATCATCAGTTTTTCAAGTGTTTGTGTGCTATATCATACTTTATGATAAACACTATTAATCGTATTTTGTTGCTTAATAAAACAACAGGGGAGCTTGATTTTATTAGAAATTGACAATTATTTTAAGTTGAATTGTCAATTAGTTCGAATATACCTAGGTTAGGACATAGTCATTTGTTGGGCTTCTTCTACAGCGCCAGGTATGGCACCAACGCAAGATATTTTATGAACCGATCCAGTAAATAAATACCACAATTCACTTTCGGCAGAATCTATCAAAAGTTTCCAGAGTTGCGAAACACCATCAGCTGTTTCTTCATTCTCATAAACGTCCAAAATACAAAGTACATTAACATCTTGTTCCGTTAATGTCGGTAGTCCAACTGGTTTTTCCAATTGTTGATAGTAGTCAACAACCTTTTCAGATAGTCTTCCTGTTTTTGTATCACCAATTATTGAATTGATCGTTTTTGCGTCTGCTTCAAATTCAATAATGATAGAGTACTGATAATCAACAACACTTTCTAAGTCTTCCTGATTTTTTATACGATCAAGCCAATGCGCCTTATCTTCTGTAAATTCTAAACCGAAATTATTGGAAAATTGACTTAAAGGAACATTCTTGGTGTTCAGTAATTCGGCGTATTGGGTAACGCTTAATGCAGTATATAGTACTCCCATAGTAAAAGTTAAATCACAATTAAAAAGGTAATGATGTATTAATGAATGAAAGTTGAAAGGTGCAGCTGTTAGAACAGCCCATCAAACAATCCACCATAATCATAAGAATCTAAAACAACACGTTTACGGTGCGTTAATTCAAATATTTCAATGGTACGTTTAATTGTTTCTTCCATTTCCTCCTCATTTTTAATAGAAAGCCCTTTTTTGGTCTGATGATTTTCACTATTCAAATCACTCTCATCAGTAGACATTAATCCAACATAATCAATCATCCAATTCTTTTTGTTTTCTTGTTTGCGTTTAAAGAAATAGATAGTTCCTTGTTCTTTACCATTGTCTATTGTAACAGTTTTTACAAATGCAACTGTGTCCTTTTCTTCGTCATAACCAGTATTGTAGAGTAGGGCAAAAGCAATGTCTTGTTGTGTAATAGCAGGATCTAAGTATTCTAATAATTCCTCGTCTTCTAACCTGTTATAAACCCATACACGGTATTTCTCATCCCTAGATACTTCATTAATCTTAGCAGTGTCAACAGGCAAGCCTAATTTGGCATGAACTATTTCTGCTTCAACTTTGAACTTTTCATCCTCAATTCTATAAATATCTTCAAAAAAGGCATCTGCATCTTTATCACCACTTGCTTTAAATCCGCACATTAAGGTGTAATAATCTAAAAACAAAGTGTGGTAGGTTTCATATTGGTTGATACGCCCATAATTATAACCTCCATAACTATTATTGCTACTTTCATTTTGGTTTGCAACAGTTCGTTTTAACTCAATTTTTGCATTTCTAAAAATGATCGATTTTTTTGATTTGAAATTCTCAAACGAATAGATCTCCTGTAAATATCCGTCAGCCAACAATTCCATTACATGCGGGTGGTAGTCAGAATACTGTGCCATTTCATACATTTCAGGGTAGTAGTCTTTAGACAGCTCTAATGAATCATATAAATAATCAAAAAATTTGAGTTTGCTTTCTTTTTCAGAAAATGGAGGATTAGCCAATAGTAGCTTTTTAATGGCCGCGTATGCTTCTTCAGTTTCGGTATATGAAAAGCATTTTAAAGCTACAAACTGCAAGTCAGAGTTGAAATTGTTAGAGTCGTAAACGTCATACAAAAACTGGTAAGCAGGTTCAACTTCAACATTTGCAAGTGTTAGAATTAAATCTTCACGATACTCTTGCTCAGTTTCCTCTTCAAACTCATAATTGAAATAAGTATCCGCAATTCCTGCTACATCTTTCTCTTCAAAATCAACTCTATTAATTGACTTCATTGCATTAACGCGGTTCAGACTATCCTCACCATTAACATGCTCAAAAAATAGTTCAGCTTTATCCTCAAACAAATCTCGGCCAATTAGCGTATCCTTTGGTTCAAATGTGTCAAAGAATTTTTGAACGTAAGGTGAAGGTCCTACAATAGTGTCTACTAACGATTGAATCAAATATTGTACACCGTTATGCAATCTAAAGTGAGTCATAATTCCTTTAGCACTTCCTGTATCTGTTAAGGTGTATGATAAAGTGATATCTCCATCAATTTCCTTTTCAACTCGGTTAGATACTTTTAAACCATGTTCTTTTGTTAAAGACTCTGTTCTGTTTTCCCAAAAAGCCTGAACAGAATCAGCACCGTAATAATCATGGAATTTAACATAACCAACATAAATCCCTTCTCCAGTTTTCGCTAATGAATGATATTTAGATCCTGATGAAGATAAATAATTACGATCTTCCTCATCATCATCATTTCCATAACCACCATATCCACGACTAGGCATTGACGGAAGTTCTTTTTCTACAATGGTTTCAACAGAGTAGTATAGGTTGGTGTCTTCGTAAACCTCATATTCATCTGTTAAAATGAATGAATCAAATTCAAATGAATCAAAAAAGGTTGTTGCATTATTATCCTTAGCAGTGGTTGTCATTAAATAATAGTAACCACCTTGCGTAATTAATTTAAGTTTTAAATTTTGTGTTTGATTCTGATGATCTTCATCCGCCTTTAAATCCTGTAAAACGTAGCTAAAGCCACTTTCTGGATGAAAACTCGTGTTGGTTACTTCGTAGCCCATTTCTTTCCCAAAAGTTTCGCCTAAATAAGCTAAGTCAAACGAATCTTCTTCGATAAAATCAAGATCATTATAAGTATAGCGCATCACCAAATAATAATCTTCATTTTCACTATCAAATGATTGGTAAGTAGGTTCAACCTCAGTATTGTCCAATCCTTCAATCATGTCCTGGCCACTAACCATTCCTTTCATTTTCCATTTAGCACCTCCAAATCGTGGGGATACTTCATTCCATTCGGCAGAATTTTTTCCTAACTGAATTTCGCTAAAAAAGCGTTTTGGATCACTTTTTTGAATGTACTCTCCAATTCCGAAACCTTTAAAAACTACAATTTCAGTAGGAGTAAAGAAAACATTGTAATTAACAATCGCATTTTTACTTGTCATTGTTAATACTCGGTAACCATTATGGCCATTAACGCTAATTTCTTCTTTTTTTATTAATTCCCCTGGTGTAGCGATATAAATTAAACTATCAAAAGTCGTTTTATAATAATCGGGGTTTTTTCCAAAAATCCCACCATATGTGAACATACGCACAATGCTAAAATATCCGCCATTAACAGGTTCAGGACATAAATATTCCATTTTTCCACGGCTATTCGTTGGCATTTGATACAAAGTTCCTGGTACTGAAACCTGAATAAATTTATCTTCAGTTGAATGAGGTTTAAAATCAATTGGGCGGTATAAGCTTTCCAACTTTTTTCTCATTTTATGCGATTTTCCAGTTGATTTTGGGTTGACGGCACGAACATTATATCCCAATTCTCTTAGCAATTCAATAGCGCCACCTTCACCAGGTAAATGCGCAGCTCCAATGCCAATAAATAAAGAACTTTTAGATACTATTGAGTCAATTCTGCGAACCATGTTTCTATTACGCTCTACAATGAAATAATCATGGTAAACAGAGGTCGGATTATCTGCTTTACTTAACGAATCAATTTGATTCAAATCACCACGTCTATAAGCTTCTTCTAAAAGCACATACTTTCTTTGACCATCTGTTTCCAAATAGTTGTTACGGCTATTGTCTTCTTCTTTGTCCTTGTCTGGAGTCATTGCTAAGATTGAAAGATCTATAACTTCTTCTAAAGTTTCTAAACTGTAAATGGGTTTGCTATTTTTTGCTCCGGCCTGAAAAATGAACATATCTAAGAATGTATTTTCTTGATAATCTTCGTTTCCTGGGTTGAATCTATAAAGTATTTGATTCATTAACCCATTCTTATTCTCCATTAGCTTATAAGTCACATCATTCTCAGGCTCGTCAATATCAAATGCTTTTTCATAAAAACCGTCATAAGAATAGTTACCTCCAGAAAAGGCTCCCATGTCTCTATAATCTTCCATCCAATTTGCTGGAGAAGATTCAAGAGCAATTGCTTCAACACGATTGAGACATAAGTAAAACGAATCACTAACGTTAAATGCTAATTTGTTGGACACGTGCATAGTTCCATACAAATAACTTGGTGTTGTTAATCCATTACCGGATATTTCCCACAATAAACCTTGATATGATTTTTGTTGACTAAAACCGAAAAAAGAGGTGAGAATTACTGTGATAATCAGCGAGAAGCGTAGTAGCATAAGTTTTATATTAATGAAGGTTCTAAAATACGAATGATTTCTTGAATAAAATGTTAACGAATATTAAAGAATAACATCCTTATTAGGTTTAAGAAGATAATTCGTAATATTCAAAAAGTTACAGACATTTTTAAAGTGCCTGTTGGTCACTTTTGTCAATGGGTTGATTTGTAGGTCTGTATGTTTGTTTTAATGATTGGGTAGGGTGTTTAAAGGTCATTTTGGCTGATAATCAGCGATTATGATCACATCAAATAATTCTAATCTGAATTAAGAAGAAGGCTTGTTTTTGGGTTTAAAGTGCTTCTTTTTATTTTTGTGAAAAGGTTTCTTTTTACCTTTAAAATTATTGCCCTTGTGGTTAGGTGCTTTATCATTCCATACTGGAGGATCACCAAATTCTTTTGGCAATTCTAATTTTGGAACTTCAGCTTCAATTAATTTTTCAATTTTTCTAAGCTTGTGAAAGTCTTTAGGATTTACCAATGTAAATGCTTCACCTTTAGAATTTGCACGTGCTGTTCGCCCAATTCTGTGAACATAATCTTCAGCGTCATGCGGAACGTCATAGTTAATAACCATGTTAATCTCCTTAATGTCAATTCCACGAGACATAACGTCAGTAGCAACCAAAATTCGAACATTCTTTGCTCTAAACTCACGCAATACTTCTTCTCTAGCATTTTGGTCTAGGTTTGAAGAAATTGTCTTTGATTTGAATCCAGAGCGTCTCAAATATCTGTTGATTTCAGAGACTCTTGCTTTTGCAGAGGTAAATACGATAATGCTATCATATTCCTTGCGTTCATTCAAGATGTGTTTTAAGGTTTGCTGCTTTTGATTATCATAGGTTAAATAAACATGTTGTTTGACTCCAGCCGCGGGTTTAGAAACCGCTAAGGTAATCTCTTTAGGATTGTGCAAAATTTTACGAGCAAGCATTTTTATCTTGCTTGGCATAGTAGCACTAAACATTAAGGTTTGGTGTTTCTTGGGTAAATAAGATATGATTTTTGTTAAATCATCAAAAAATCCCATGTCTAACATGCGGTCTGCCTCATCTAATACTAAATGTTTTACGTTTTTAAAATTAACGTATCCCATTTTTAAATGTGAGAGCAACTTCCCCGGAGTTGCAACAATAATATCTGTTCCTTCTTTTAAAGCCGTGCGTTGTAGTTCCCAATCTTTTCCATCTCCACCGCCGTAAACAGCTTTAGATCCAACAGATAAAAAATAGGAAAGGCCTTGTATCTGTTGCTCAATTTGAATCGCTAATTCACGTGTTGGTACAATTATTAGCGTGTCTATATTGGTGTCAGGTTTTCCAACTAACTTATTTAATATTGGTAAAACAAATGCTGCTGTTTTTCCTGTACCAGTTTGGGCACAAGCGATTAAGTCTTCATTTGCAAGTACGTAGGGTATTGCTTTTTCTTGGATTGGGGTGGCATTCTCAAACCCCATGTATGAAAGTGCTTCAAGAAGTTGCTCTTTCAATTCTAATTCGGTAAATTTCATATTCTGAGGTGAAGATAGATAAATTTTTGTGAACCTCACCGAACAATTGGTTTGAAGAACTGTAAGATTTATATTGATCTACCGACCAACATTAAAAATTACAGATAAAATGATTAAGAATATTTTAATTTCAACTTTCTCTCTTTTTACCTTGGCTACCGTATTAATGGCCTGTCAATCGTCAACAGATTTATCCGATTCAAATAATGTGGATAGCTCTAAATATGAAAATATGCAACACGCTTATTTTGCAAGTGGTTGTTTTTGGTGTGTTGAGGCTATTTATGAAAGTGTTGAAGGAGTAGAAGAGGTGTACAACGGATATTCTGGCGGTTACACTAAAAATCCAACTTATGAAGCCTCAAATACAGGAACAACTGGTCATGCTGAGGCGGTAGAGGTAATTTATGATTCTACAAAAGTATCGTTTAAACAATTGGTAGATGTTTATTATGGAAGTCAAAATATTGAACAAGTAAATGGACAGGGAAATGACATTGGAAGTCAATATCGTAGCATAGTTTTTTATAGTAATGCTGCTGAAAAAGAAATTATAGATCAAAAGGTAACTACACTAAAAGCAGAAGGATATAAAGTTGCAAGTGAAATAAAAGCCTTTGAAAAGTTTTGGATGGGTGAAGATTATCATCAAGATTATGAACGGTTGCATCCTAATCAAGGATACATCCAAGCTGTTTCTATTCCACGTTTAAATCGCTTTAAGAAAAAGTTTCCAGATTTATTGAAAAAGTCAGGACACTAAGAATTACCATCTACCATTGATTTGTGGCTATCGGTTAATCAAATCACTCCAAATTTTGATTTATTGTAAAAAATGATTTTTTTTGAGGCTTTTCAATAAAATCACTTTTTATATATGGTAAAATTATGTAAATCAATAGCCGATTCTAAGGCCTTTCAAAATTTTGTAACAATTGCTATTCTTGTTGCTGGTGTGTTAGTTGGGATAGCAACCTATCCTGAGTTTTCTGCGCGACATGAGTTACTACTGGAAGTCTTAAACAAGGTCGTACTTATTATTTTTATCATTGAAATACTTGTCAAGTTAATTGCTGAGGGTAATAAGCCTTGGCGCTATTTTCTTGACGCCTGGAATGTTTTTGATTTCATAATTGTTGCGGCGGCTTTCTTACCGTTTGGTGGAAGTTCTGTTGCTATTCTAAGATTGTTAAGATTACTTCGTGTTCTGAAACTAATCAAAGCTTTACCTAAACTGCAAATGTTGGTGGGGGCTTTACTTAAAAGTATCCCATCTATGGGGTATGTTTCCATCCTTCTTTTATTATTGTTTTACATCTATGCGGTTGCAGGTGTTTTCTTCTTTGGAGAAAATGATCCTACTCATTTTGCAGATTTGCAAACCTCAATGTTGTCCTTGTTTAGGGTTGTAACATTGGAGGATTGGACCGATATT
>CAKZPK010000386.1 GCA_937139035.1 uncultured Crocinitomix sp.
TCTACCATTGACTCGTAAAGCGCCAATAAGTCGCGAATAAATAGCTCCATGGACCAACCATCACTGATGATGTGGTGCATACAGAAAAGTAATCGCGGAGACTGTCCTTCGCCTGTTACAACAACCATTTTTAGTAATGACCATTTAGAAAGGTCAAAACGATAATGGGCAATAGAAGCAGCAGGATAATCTGATTCGTTTCCAGTTAAAATATTTAAATAAACCTCATCAGAACTTAGCACTTGTTGATACGGTACTCCATCTTCTTCGATAAAAACGGTACGCAAAATTTCATGACGTGCAATTAATTGGTTCACCGCTTTTTCAAAATGCTCTAAAGCAAAATTTGAAGGTAAACTATAAGTACCAAACATGTTGTAGGCCGTAGTTCCAGGATCTAATTGATCAATCAACCACAAGCGTTTTTGCGAAGATGAAACTGCGTAATAATTAGCCTCTGCAGCTTTATCAATCGTCTCAAAATCAGATTTATTTCCGCTTTCAATTAAGTTTACATGTTCTTCTAAAACGGTTCGTGCAAATAGGTCTTTTAAAGCCAAACGAACGTTGAAACTTTTGTGATATTCAGAAATCAAACGCATGGCTTTGAGACTATGCCCTCCCAATTCGAAAAAATCATCCTTAAGGCCGATTCTTTCCTGCTCTAATAACTCCACCCAAATCTCTGCAACACGTAATTCTATTTCTCCTTTAGGCTCTATATATTCCACACTATTAGTTCCTGCAACAACGTCGGGTACAGGCAATGCTTTCTTATCGATTTTACCATTTACGGTGATAGGAAATTGCTCTAGCCAAATGATATGATCAGGAACCATATATTTTGGAAGTTTTTGCTCCAATTTTGTTTGGAAGCTAAGCTCTTTCTCACCTGTATAATATGCAACCAATTTCTTTTCTTCTGACAATGACCCCAAAACATTTATTGCGACATTCTCAACACCATCTATCCCACGAATTGCAGTCTCAACGGCACTTAATTCAACGCGATATCCTCTGATTTTTACTTGATCATCTTTTCGTCCAATAAAATGAATGTTACCTTCCGAATTCCATGCACCAATATCTCCAGTAAGATAAACCCGTTCCTGATTTAAATTCACAAATTTTGAATCGGTTAATTCAGCATCTCCTAAATACGAATGCGCAACTCCATCTCCTCCTAAAGCAATTTCTCCAGGAACACCAATAGGTAATAAATTCAGGTGGTCATCAACAATATATGCCGTACTATTGGCTATTGGTTTTCCTACCGGAATTTCCTCTTCATTTCCAGAAACCTCATGAAACAATGAAAAAGTTGTGTTTTCAGTTGGCCCATATACATTTTTAACATTGATTCTTGGATACTCGGCTTTAAGCTTGTTCACATGGAAAGGAGATATTTTATCCCCCCCAGTGACAACCTCTCTTATATTTTTGAAAAGAACAATCCTTAAATCAACCAATTGATTGAACCACCCCGAAGTCATCCACATGATATTAATTTGATGCTTATCGATTTCTTCAGCCAATAGATCAACATCCAACATTACAGCTTTTTCACAGAGGTATAATTCACCTCCGTTTAATAGCATTCCCCAATACTCGAACGTTGTTGCATCAAAAGCAAAAGCTCCGGTAGATAAAAGTCTGTTTTCAGTTTCAAAATCAACATAGTTAGTTGACTTCACCAATCTTACTACATTTCTATTGGTAACAATAACACCTTTTGGTTTCCCTGTAGATCCTGAAGTAAACATTATATAAATCTCATCCTCAACATTGAAATTTAGATGAGGTAAAACACTGTCATATTGATCCTCAGAAAATTCTACATCAACTGCGAAAATAGTTCCTTCAAAATAGTCGATATCAAAAATAAAATTGGTTTCCGTCAAGAGAAGATCTACATCTGCACTTTCAAGCATATAACTCTTTCGGCTAGATGGATGTTCAAGGTCTAACGGAACAAAAACAGCTCTAGCTTTCAAAATTGCCAACTCTGAAATGACCATCCAAGGTCCTCTTTCAAGCATGATTCCTACCCTATTCCCTTTTGATACACCATAATCATTAATCAGACAATTGGCTAGTTTATTTGTTAGCTCATCTAATTCTTGATATGAGTATTTCTTGTCTTTAAAAACTAAAGCAGTCTTTTCAGGAGATAATTGTACTTGTTTCGAAAACAAAGTCACAATAGACTCCTCTCTTGGATAATCTGTTTTTGTCGCGTTGATTTCTTTTATGATCCAATCTTCTTGCGCTGCATTTATCAATTCTATATCTGACAACTGCTTATTTACATCAGTTGCAAAAGCATTTATAACTGTTTCTAATTGCGCTTTTAATTGCTGAATTCCTTCTGAATCATATACATATTGATTATAACTTAAATCAATTCTAATTCCTGTATCAGAAGGGATAACATCCACATTAAAGTCGTAGTTATTTTGCTCATGCACATTAATTCCCTCAATCTTCATATCCTCACCACTTCCCTCAGACAAGTCCTCCATTTCTTGCACAACGTAATTTTCGAAAACCATTAGATGGTTTACTAAATTCATTCCTAGTTGACTTTGAGATTGCACATCAGCCAGATTGAGAAAATGGTGAGGCAAAGCGTTGATTGCTCCTGCTTGTGCAGACTTTATTAAATCTTTAACCTTTGCATCTTTATCATAAGAGATTCGAACAGGAATAGTATTGATAAACAATCCTACCATCACTTCTATTCCATCAATCTCAGGAGGTCTACCAGAAACAACTGCTCCAAATACGACATCTGTTACATTAGAATATCTAGAAAGCAAATAACCCCATGCACTTTGAATGAAAGTATTTTCAGTAATGTTGTTTTCTGCACACGATTTTTTAACAAGGTCAAGTTGCTCTCCTGTAATGTGAATAGACTCTTTCTCTACATTATAACCTTGCTCTATAATTTCTTTTCTAAACGGAACTTTTGCTTCATTTTCATAACCACCAAGGTATTCTTTCCAGAACTCCAATGAGGTTTTCTTATCTAATTTGTTGAGCCATTTGATATAGTCCGAAAATGGAATTATATCAAATTTTTCTGGTGAAGTTTGCTGTTGAAGATTGGTGAAAATCTTATAAAAATCATTTACTAAAATACTGATACACCAACCATCCATAATGATGTGGTGACTGCTCCAAATGAATTCATAACTGCCATCCATCAAATCTATAACAGTCAATCGCATTTGCGAACCATTCAAAAGATCAAACCCTTTGAGGCGATCTTCTTTTTTAACTTGTGTTATAAATTCATTTTTTTCATTCTCATCTAAGTCAGTAGAAACGGTAATTTGAGCATACGAATTTTCAACCTTTTTCCAAACAATCTGAAGATTTTCATTGCCCAACTCATTTGTAAAACTTGTGCGAAGAATTGGATACTTATCCAATAAGAGAGCATAACTTTTTTCAACTAACTCAAGATCAAGCGAAGCCCCAACAATTCGATAAGCAATTTGTTGGAAATACGTTTCTGGATCAATGCCACTTAACCAATGAAAGAAAATACCTTCTTGTAAAGGTGCTAAATTGTAAATATCAGCTGCATTCTTATCAAGGTCATTTTTCTGTAATTCAGAAAGAGACAAGTTTTTACAAGTTAAATCTGCTGGAGTCACTCTAGTTTCCTTTTCTACAGACAGATTTTCAATCAAATTTTCTAGTTCATTCTGGTAATTTTTTGCAAGGCTTTCAATAGTCGATTTAGAGTAGTAGCCTTCTCTATAGGCAATTGTCAAACTCATTTCTTCATTGACAATCATCCCTTGAACACTCAACGGTGTTGTAAATGCACTATTCTCTTCACTCAAATTATTTCCGCTATATCCTTCAGAGAACGTAAACGGAGCCTCAGTTTCATTAGAATTACTGTTCAATGTATTAGAAAAATCTCCCAGATAATTAAATGTAATTACTGGTGTAATCACTGGCAATTCTTCCTCACTCAAGTAATTCAACACACCATAACCTACACCATTATCAGGTATTGCGCGAAGTGCCTCTTTTATCGCAACCAAGGTTTCAAAATCACTATTGGTATTCGTGTTTTCTATTAAAAACGGATAAAGAGATGTGAACCACCCCACTGTTCTAGAGCAATCAATTTGTTTTGACAATGGCTCTCTACCATGCCCTTCCATTTGCACATAAAAGCGCTCCACATCAAATGTATTTCTAACTGCTTTACCTAAAGCCGTCAGTAATATTTCATTGATTTGAGTTGAAAATGCTCGATTGGCGTTGTAAAGAAGATCATTGACAACCTGTTGTCCTAGTTCAAACTGAACACTGCCCACTCCTTTTTCATTCTTGTCAAAATCTGTCGGAAAGTCCTTTGTTTCTTGATTTAATTGATCCAACCAATACGTTTTTTGATTCAAAAGTTCTGTAGAATTAGAGTATGACGTGAGGAACTTACCCCAAGTCATAAAAGAATCTGTTTTCAACGGTAATTTAAGTTTCTCTTTATTGATGGATTGGTTGTATAGGTTTGCCAAATCCTCTAAAATAATTCGCCAAGAAATACCATCAACAACTAAATGATGCACCACTATTAGAATTCGATCTTCTTCTGGCAGTTGCATTACACCAACCTTCATCAAACCTCCTTCTTCCAAATTGAACCCCGCTTGAATTTCGTCCGTAATATGTTTTGCTTCTGTTGAACGATCCTTGCTATTTACAAGATCATGAACACTTAATTCATATCCCTTGAATTGTTGCTTATTATTCTGTTGAGTCCAGGTATTATTTTCCTCTAAAAAGGAAATTCTTAATGCATCATGATGACGGACTAATTTATCCAAGGCCTTTGTTAAATCAGGTATGCTTAATGATTCGCGAGACTTCAATAATACTGAATGATTATAATGCGATTTAACTGGAAGTAAATTTTCTTGAAAGAAGGCTTTTTGAATTGGAGTATTTGGTACAACTCCTTCTACTGGAGATTGATCAATTGTTCTCAATGCAGGTTTCATTTTTCTCGCCAAGTTCTCAAATTGCGGATGTCTAAAGACTTCATCCACTTGGAGGGTATAACCTTTTTGTCTTAAGAGAGAAATAACTTGAATAGACTTTATGGAATCTCCTCCGAGATCATAAAAATTATCTTGCATAGACAATCTATCTACCTTGAGTACTTCCTCACAAGCTGCTATTAAAGCAATTTCTTTTGCCGTTATTGCCAGTTTAGTCTTTTTCCCAGCGACTCTTTGAACTTGAGGTTCTGGTAATTTCTTTCGGTCAATCTTGCCATTGAGCGTTCGTGGAAATTCAGTCAAACGAACTACAAAATGTGGAACCATATATTTTGGTAAAACCTCACCTAAACTTTCGCGAATAGTAGCAATTTGTAACGTTTCATCAGCAATGCAATAAGCCACAATACTTTTTACAGAATTTTCTTCTTCTCGAATGACAACTAAAGAATCAGTTATTCCATCCAATTGCTCCAAAGTAGTTTCTATTTCTCCTAGTTCTATTCTGTACCCTCTTACTTTAACCTGGTGGTCTTTTCTACCTATAAACTGGATGGTTCCATCTGGCAACCATTTCCCAATATCTCCAGTTTTATAAAGTCGTTCGCATGAATTAAATGGATTTTCTAAAAACTTCTCAACAGTTAGCTCCTCATTATTAAGATACCCTTTAGCTAATCCTAAACCACTGATGCAAATTTCGCCAGCAACTCCAATAGGTAGTAACTGATTATTTTCGTCCAAAATATGAACTCTTGTATTTTTTATAGGTCTTCCAATGGTAACATTTTCCGCATCATTTATTCTTGTAAACGTGCTATAAGTAGTTGACTCTGAAGGACCGTATAAATTACGCACCTCTATTCTATCTAATGCTAAATTTTCTAAACAATACTTCGGAATTGGTTCCCCCGCTAAATTAATTGCATTAACCGCGGACCAATCTGTTTCAGAATCGATTAGAGCTGTAATCGTACTTGGAACTGTATTTAATAATACGTTTTGATCTTGATCTAAATAATCTTTTATTGCCAATCCGTTTTCAACCATTCGGACTGTACTTCCAGCCGTTAATGGGTAAAATAATTCAAAAATTGAAAGATCAAAACAAATAGAAGTTGAAGCATAAACAACATCAAAGTTGGTGGTTGAAAACTCTTCGGTAGCCCAATTAACAAATGCAGCTAAATTATTATGACTTATTTCAACTCCTTTTGGTTTACCAGTAGAACCAGATGTATAGATTACATAAGCCGTGGAATCTAAACTAATTGCAGCATCATACAAACCTGTAAATTCGCTTTCTTTCACTAAAAAATTAGCCCATTTTTCTGCGTCAATAATCGTTTCAACACCACTATTCTCAACGATATAATTGATCCGTTGCTCAGGATATTCAACATCCAACGGCACATAACCAGCTCCTGCTTTCAAGGTTCCTAAAAGTGCTATTGGCAAATAAGCATCCCGTTTCAATTTTATCCCTACAAGGTCTCCATTGCGAACAGAAAAAGATTGTGTTAAATATGTTGCAAAAGCACTTGATTTTTCGGAAAGCTCTTGATAAGAAATTTCCAACCCATTAGAAATGATCGCTAAAGAATCAGGTTGTGTTTTTGCACGTTCCTCTATTAAGTTAATAACATTTGGAAGTGTTGTACCTCTGTCTATCTCTGAATTAAATTCATTAAAAATTTGCTTTCTTTCTCCTTGATCTAACCAAGCTTGTGTGCTTAATTTCTCCTCCTGATTCTCAATTGAAGTTGACAAAAGACTAATGAAATGAGACATGAATCTTTCTACATCATTTCTATCATAAAGGTCTTCATTATAATCAATCATGAATGAAATCTGTTCTCCAAACTCTTGAAAAGAAAGTTCCAAATCATATTTGCTATGCACACTCCCCAAATCAGTAAAGATTCCAGGTTCAGATGCTTTTGCATTTTCAATTGCATTATGAAGAATAAGGATAACATCAAACAATGCATTTCTACTTGTATCAGCTTGCAAGTTGAGTTTCTCAACTAAGTAATCAAAAGGATACTCTTGGTGATTGAACCCTTGAATTGCAGTTTCTTTTACTTGCTGGAAAAGGGTTTGAAATGAATCATTCTCCCCAATCTCCGTTCTTAATGCTAGCATATTGATGTATACACCAATCTGATCTTCCAAGTCTCCATGCTCTCTTCCTGCAACCGGGCTTCCTATGATAAAATCATTTTGTTGCGTATAACGGTATAAAACTGCCTTGGTAGCTGCCAATAAAGTCATGAAAAGTGTTCCGTTTTGAGCGGAAGAAAAGGCTTTGACTTGAGCGGATAAACTTTTTGGTAATAATGTACGCAACCTTCTTCCTTGAATAGTTCTGAGTGATGGCCTTTTCTTTGAAATTGGTAAATCCAATATTGGCAATTCATTTGAGAATTGATTGATCCAGTACTTCTCATCTTCCAACAATTCCTCACTATTTAGTCGCCCAATTTGCCATGTAGCAAAATCATTGTATTGTATTCTCAATTCTGGTAATACAGGCTTTGTATTCTCTTCAAAAGCACGGTAAAATGCCAAGACATCTCTTGCCATTATTTCTTTAGAACGACCATCACTAATAATGTGATGCATATTGTAATAAAAGAGATACTCCTCTTCCTTCAATTGAAAAACACAAACACTAAATAGCGGTCCATGCTCCATGTCAAATTGAGTATTGATATCCTCCTGGATATATGCCTCCATTTTCTCTTCTGGATTTTCTTCTTTGGTCAAATCCAAAACATCAATATCTACCCCAATTTCTTCTCTATTGAGTACCCATTGTTTTATTTCTCCACTTGAATCTGTTTTAAAAACAGTTCTTAAAATTTCATGTCTATCAATTACAGCTTCAATGGAACGTTTAAGATTTTCAAATTCATATTTACCAATCAATGGAATTTTTGTAGGCTCATTATAACTTACAGAGATCTCTTTCATTTGACTAAGAACCCATAACCTGCGCTGAGCATTAGACAATGGATAGTTCTCTTGTAATTCAATTTTTTCAATATGTCCAAAACCAACTTTTTCTGATTGGGTAATTAAGTTTGCATGGCTTTCAATGGTTGTAAATAAGAAAAGATCTTTTAATTGTAATTTAGAATTAAAATGTTGATGATAAATCCCTAACAATTTAGTTGCAAGTAAACTATGCCCTCCTAAATCGAAAAAATTATGTTTAATTCCAATATCTTCTCTTCCAAAAATATTTCCCCATATTTTGACCAACTCCTTTTCAATCTCTGTGCTTGGCTCGACCAATTCAACCCCTGTATCAATTGAAATTCCGTGCGGCTTAGGTACATGACGTTTGCTTATTTTTCCATTGGGCGTCAATGGCATTTCATCTAACTTTACAAAGTGAGATGGCACCATATAAATCGGTAATGTTTCCTTTAAAAAAGATGTTAGTTCCGCAGCGTTAAATTCTCCACCTCCAACAAAATAAGCCACCAATTCTTTATCCTTATGTTCATTTTCATAAGCAGTAACAACTGCTTCATTCACTCCTTGGAATGCTGTAAGCCTTGCTTCTATTTCACCAGGCTCAATTCTATAACCTCTTACTTTTAATTGATCATCTTCACGTCCTCTAATTTCTAACTCTCCTTGCTCACTCCAAGCTCCTCTGTCTCCAGTTTTGTAGATCAACTTATCATCAACAAATGGGTTTGTCAAGAACCTCTCTTTTGTTAAATCTGGACGATTAAGGTAACCTAACGTTACTCCTTTTCCTCCGATATAAACATCACCTTCTACCCCGACAGGCACAAGTTGCATTGAATGGTCTAAAACATAAATTTCAGTATTTGAAATAGGTGTACCAACAGTCATTTTTTTAATTCCTGTAGGAATCTTATTTACTGCAGACCAAATTGTAGTTTCAGTGGGGCCATACATATTGAAAACAGTTACCTCCCATTCGGATTGAAGTTTTTTCACCAAATTCAATGGTACTGCTTCACCACCTAGAAATACTTTCCTTAAAGATGCTGACCTTTCTTTCGCATTCCTCTCGCCCCAAATCATTTTCATTAATGACGGAGTGCATTGCATATGCGTAACCTTATGTTTTTCTATTAATTCTGTAATGCTTTCTTCTTGGTTTTCAGAAAGCTGATTTTCATATAACTCTTTAAGTTTGTTTATTGATTGATACCCTTTAATAACATGTTCAGATTCAATTCCAAAATCAACTAAACAGGCGAATTCATCCACTCCAAAATGACTTAATTCGTTTACTACGTTTAAACAGGATTCGGGCGTTCCCATTAATGAAGAGTTTTCAAAATATCGGTTAAACGCATGCTCCAAAAGGGCATCTATATCTTCTTTTGAATACCCTTCCTCATCAATATCTCTTCCAAATGACTTGGCTAATGTTTTAATCAAACCAATAGAACTACCCAAATAATTTTTGAATGGTTCACGTACGATCTCTTTTACTTTCTCTCGGTCATCACCTAGGAAAGTATGAATCATTAATGCTACACTTCCTTCTCCTTCATGTCCTGCATTTTTCCACTCTTCACGATACAAGTCTATTTTCGCCTTTAAATCTTCAGGAGTTTGTCCAATTAAATGCGTAAGTACATTTGCTCCAATTTTCCCTGCAGATTTAAATGTATCTGGATGTTGGGCTGCTGTTACCCAAATTTGTAAGTCTTTTTGAATTGGTTTAGGATAAACAGAAAGTTCAACTTTGTCTCCATTTGGATTTTCAACCTGAACTTTTTCTCCTGACCATAACCTTTGCACCTCATCAATTCCCTCATACATTAACTTATGGCGCTCTTCATAATTTTCTGGAGCTAGGGCCAAAAAGTCATTATAAACCCAACCTGAAGCTATAGAAAGTCCTACTCGTCCATTTGATAAGTTATCTACCACAGACCATTCCTCTGTTACACGAATGGGATTATGAAGTGGAAGAACACAACTTCCTGCTCTAATTCCAATATTCTTTGTGATGGTTGCTATTCCTGCTCCAATCACAGAAGGGTTCGGATAAATCCCTCCGAATTCGTGAAAGTGTCTTTCTGGCGTCCAAATGGCAGAAAAACCATGTTCATCACCATATTTAGCACCTTCCAGCAACTGGTTATATGTTCCATTATTATCTCCCGCACTTGCGAAATAGAACAAACCAAAATCCATTTTTCTATTTGATGGATTAGTAGTTATTGATGTTTTAGCTACTTGCTTTTGCGCAGGATTAATCACCACTTTCATTCCACGACAAAGCGTCCAAAGTAGTTCCAATACAGAAATATCAAATGAAAACGTTGTGACCGCCAAGAATGTTTCCTGGTCCTCATCCCGTTCTATTTTTTGATCCATTCCGGCAAAAAAGTTGAGCACGTTTCCGTGCGTAACCTGAACACCTTTTGGATTTCCCGTTGTTCCAGAAGTATAGATCGTATAAGCAAGATGATTTTCGTCTGTTATTACACTCGGGTTTTCTGTTTTAGATTCACCGATTAAATGCGACAAAATCATTTCTTGATCAATAATAATTTTGCAATTACTATCTGCAATCATGTATTCCAGACGATCTGCAGGAAAATTAACATCCAACGGTAGATAAGCGGCTCCTAATTTTAGTACAGCCAACATGGCTACAATCAAATCATTTGAGCGCTCTAATTTTATTCCAATTAATTCATTCTTTTCAATCGTATAATTTGCATTTAGAAAATGAGCTAACTGATTTACGCTATCATTGAGTTCAGTATATGTTAATTCTTTATTTTGAAAAATCAATGCTATTTTATCAGGGGTATCTGCAACTTGTTTTTCGAAAACCTCAGCTATAGTCTTTTCATTCGTGCTTGCACACGCGGTAGCATTAAATTCATTCAGCAACTTATTTTCTTCATCTGTTGCTAAATAATCTAAGGTTTGAATTTCACTATCCTGATTGGATAACATCTCTGAAAGCAAGTTTCTAAAATGAATCATAAAGCGACTCACAACCTCCTTAGTGTATACATCCGAATTATAATTGATTTTGAATGAAATCAGATTACCTACTTCTTCGAAAACCAAATCCAAATCAAATTTATTGCCATGCTCAGCAACCTTTCTGACACTCTTCTCCTCCTCCTTAGTAATATCTGGAGAGGAACTTTTTTCACCAGTATTTTGGAGGGTAATCAATACGTCTAATAACGCATTTCTACTCGTATCTCGTTTAAGTTCTAATTCCTGAATAAGTAAATCAAACGGATAAGCCTGATGCTGATATCCTTCAAGTATAGTGCCCTGTACTCTTTTAAAAAGCGTTTTCAACGAATCCTTTGATTCTATTTGGTTCCTTAATGCCAAAATATTGAGATAACACCCTATCTGATGTTCCAAATCTGGATGCTCACGTCCACTCACAGGTGTCCCTAGAATGAGGTCTTCTTGCAAAGTAAAACTAAAAAAAATAGAAAAAATAGAAGAAAACAAAAAA
>CAKZPK010000387.1 GCA_937139035.1 uncultured Crocinitomix sp.
ATAGTCATCTGCCTCCCAAAGTTGAAAATTCACAACTTTTTCATCACGTAATGTTCCTCCACAATCAATAAACCGTTTATTAATTTGACCAATTTCAGTCACATGAAAATGTCCTGGTACAAGTTGCCCGTCAGGCAATTCAAAACCAATTGCAATTTTGTCTTTTAAGATTTCTTTAAATGCTGATAGTTTCATTTCTTATTCTTTAGTTTTTTATATCTAATCTTTATTAATTGGAATTATGTAAATAATGAATTAACAACAATCTCCACCTCCACAACAACTGTGTTTATCAAACATGTTGTTAAATGTACTTTTCATATTCATCCAAACCTCTGGATTTATACAATAATTCATTGAAACGCCATCAATTGTTCCTTTGATTAATCTAACTGCTTTTAATTCCTTTAAATGTTGACTTATTGTTGCCTGCGCCAATCCTAATTCTTGAACTAAGTCAGAATTAATACAGGCATCTGCCTTTAGCAAATGTTGTAGAATTGCTATTCGTGCCGGATGCGCTAAGCATTTTGCAAGTACAGCCAATTCGTTTTGTTCGGCGGTAAATAAATCTGTTTTTGTTAAGCCCATAATTATTACATTGCAATATTACGATAAATAAATTAAATAAAAACTTTTAACCTATGAAAACCCTGTAAGAAAACTGAATTTCAATTTTCATCCCTCCTTTTAGACAATACAAATCGTCCGCAAGAAGGGACAGAAAAAAGCAAAGTTAACTCAACAATTGCTAGAAGTAAACCTTTAAAATTCAAAAATGATTCCAATAGTTGGTGTGATCAAGGAAGAATCATCTTGTAGTAAAACAGGTATTGCATTTGACCCATCAGATTTTAGCGGCAAACCATCTGTTGTTTCAAACCCAGTGTTGTCAGCTGTTCTTTTAAACGTATATGTTGGTGGAGCTTGTTGTTTTGAAAACAGAACATTTTGCAAATCAACATAAAAATCAAAGCTTACATTTTTATAATTCACAATTTTATCCAATCTAAAATCAAGTTGATTAAATGCATTTAGTCGTTCAGAGTTTAACTGGCTATAATCTAAAATACCGTTGCCCAATGTTGCGAAATTAGCTTGTGAGGCTGGTAAATCATAAGGTGTATAAGGAACTCCTCCAGCCAATCGATATTTCAATCCTAGCTTCCAGCCTTTACCAATCTTCCATCCTAATGTTGAAGAAAGAAGGTGCTGATTGTCCCAAGCTGAGGCAATCAAAGCACCATCTAACCCTGAATAAAGACTGCGTACATAGGTATAACTCACCACATAAAAGAGATTTTTAACCAGTTTTTGCTGAACAAATACTTCAAATCCATAGGTTTGACCTTTTCCTATTGAAACTAACTCTTCACTACCGATAGAGCCAAATTGTGAACCTTGATTTGCTAATGATGAACCGTTTATTACAGAAACAGGATAGTTTTTATAGTCTTTATAAAAACCTTCAACAGTAACCCGCATTCCTTTGTTAGGCAGAAATTGGGCGCCCAACACATAATGATCCGACTGAATATAATCCATGGATTGATTGACTAACACGTCCGTTTCATTACGATATCCTAACGCTGTATAAGTAGGTATTTTATAATAAGAGCCAACTGACGCTGTTAAGTCAATTTTCTCAGTTAAATGATAGGCAAAAGAAACACGCGGCGAAAGTGTTTCAAGTGGATTGTTTCCATTATCTGTAAATGAGTTCATGTCTGAACGCACACCAGCTGAAACTAATAAGCGATCATTTAAAAAGTTTTTAGACAACTGCGCAAATGCACCGTATTTGAAAAAATCAATTTCACTTCCAAAATTCACCACCGTTTCTGGAACAATTACATTTCCTTCATCATCCGTCACTTCGCTAGAAATTCGGTTAAAAATACTTGTATTGTATTTTATGTATTGTCCCATTAATCCAGCTGAAAATTTCCACCCATTAACGTATTTGTTATAATCAAATCGAAACTTATTTTCAATCTCTTGCGAATTCAAACCTAAATTTCTAAACGCCTCGTTATCATACTGCGCGTCTTCATATTGATCCAACTGATTGTCAAACATGTTACGGCTAACAGCAATATTATAATAACCATTTTCAATTCTTCTCTTAACAGCCAGCCCAACGGTATAATTCCATTGCGTTATAAATGGTAATGATCTTCTAAAAAACTCGCTTTCAGGCGTTGCATTTTTGGTTTCTGCAAAATTAAAACGATCTACAGCACCAAGACCTATGGCAGTCATTGTGGTTTTGTCATCAAACCTATGTGTTACTTTATATTGATAATCCGTAAAGTTTGGACGGATTGGCAAATCAATTAGCGTAAACAAAAAATCAAGATAAGATGCCCGTGCTGACACTAAATAATCCGTCTTTTTATTTTTTCCAATTGGTCCTTCAAAAGTAAGAGAGCTTTCAGTAAAACTTGCTCTAATATTTCCTGAAAACTTTTCTCTATT
>CAKZPK010000388.1 GCA_937139035.1 uncultured Crocinitomix sp.
TGCCAAGTATAGCCAACACCTCCATATTTAATACCTCAAAACTGGCACTTCATAAAATCCTTTTTACTACATGGCTCCAGAAGTTTCATACGAAAAGGTGGAGATTGTTTTAAACTGCCCTCTTCTATCTTGATCAATTATTCTTGTTAGAAAACCTCTCTCATCATACTCAATGAAATAGCGATAATTACCGCTTCTAAAATGCTTTTCCTTAATTTTAGACATGCGCCCCATAGAATCATAATAATACTTCCTAGACTTCACTCCAAATTCGCGAAAAGCAACTTCTTCATAAATTAGTTTTCCCTTTTTATCATACGCAAATTCCCGTTGCACTTCTCCAGTTTCATCATTACCATGATAACGTACCTTTCGAATTAGGTTATTTGAACTGTCAAACTCATAACGGATTTCACTCGTATCAAAAACTCCATCCTGGTTGGTAATTTTTTCAATGACTTTAAACACATTATTATTTTCGTTATAAAAATAAAGTCTCACCTTTTTGCTTTCAGCACCCAATTCATCAATAATGACAAGAGAATCCTTTATTAACCTATTATTTTCATGAAACCGAAATGCGTTTATAAAACCACTGGTTTTAGTCGAATCCGAAACTATTCCCGCAATAATACTAGTGTCAAAGCCTGGGGAAATAACATTATTATCAATGACCTTATAGGAGTGTACATCTTGTTGGCAAGGAAGCCACACCTTTTCTTTCGCCCCTGACATAAACGTGCAATAATAACCGTACCTATGATACTGTATCCAACTACCCTTATTATTAAACATTTCAAAACCTTTAGAAATGCAAAAAAGGGAATCATCATTATTACTGGACCAAGTTGTTGTTGAATCAATAAGTCCTTGACCATTAATGAAAAAATAATCGTCATGTATAGGAGCAAATTCCGAAGTGTCTTTCCTCATGATTAGGTAATCGCGTTGCTTCTTATAAATTTTAGTAATATTATTTGCTTTAAGAACTGCCGAATCTGGAAAAAAACCTCTTCCAGTTATTTCAAAAAAAACCTCTTGAGCGTTCACATTTTGCCCCCAAATAAGCGATAGTATAAATAATATCGTGAGAACCGCATTTATTTTCATTGTTTTAAATGTACTCATGAAAGTGGTTTATTTCAATTGATTTTGGGTTATACTATATTATTACTTACCTAAGTAAACAAAGTCACATCAATTTAGTTACAATGTTCTTATTAATGGTTAAAAAAAGTAGACCTTTATTTACTTCGCTTACGCAGGTCTTTAAAATGCATTGAAGTTGAGACACCAATAATAGTAAGTACAATAACCAAATCAATTATATTAACAACGGAATAATTTGAATGCTCTAACATTAAAAATGAAATTATAAAGCATTGTATACTGTAAAAAACTATTAATCCGCTATACTGCTTGTTTTTATAAGCCCTGATTCACTGTCAATCATCACTCCAATATACATGACATCAAATACCCCATAAAATGCAAATACAAGAGACGAACAGAAATAGAGAAGGATACAATAAAAGAAATGAAGGAGCATTACCCCGAAAAGAAACCTGTTCTTCCTAGATATTTCTCTCCAATTACTAAAATCCATATTAACAAGGTGTCATCCCCATTACTCCTTTACTAAAACGTGCTTATAATTTTTAATGGTAAACTTAAATGTCTCCCAAAAATTCCGCTTTTCTGAACGAATATAAACCCTAAAATAAATAAAGCCAAACCATGCTCTAAAAAGGAAATTCGGCGGAAGTTTAATCAGCTTTTTGATAAGAGGAAAGGTCCATGGCCAAAGCACGGCCGTCTGGAAAAATTTTTGCAGATTTTGCAGTTCTCGTTTATGCGGCAAATCTAATTGTGAGGATAAGAAAAACGATTTATCCAATTCCTCCACTGAAAATGTAGGACTTAAATACCCTTTTGATAAAGCATAATCTGACAGTTCTGTTCCTGGAAACGGTGAAAAAATAGAACACCAAGGATAATCTGCTTTGATTTTGATATTTAGTTCCACAGTTGAAAAAGCATCCTCCAGCGTTTCATCAGGCAGGCCGAGAATATTATAGGTACGAAAAGTAATGCCCGCCTCGTGCAATAGTTCCGCGGCTTTTATAATTTGATCGTCGTTTAACTGCTTTTTAAGCACTTGGTTTCTCAAATCCTCATTTCCTGATTCAACACCAAAAAAAACGGATTGACAACCACCCTTTGCCAAATTAAAAGCATAGTCACGATCGGCAGCCACTAAATCTGCCCGAACCAAACAGATAAAAGGTAAATCAACCTCTTTTTTATAACGCTCTAAAAATTCATAAAGCCAAGAACGATTCATTCCAAAAACATCATCTGCAAAGTATATAACCTCTACAGGTGTATCACGTTTAAGCTCAATACATTCTTGTAGTACTTCATCAATTTCTCGAATGCGCACGTATTTTCCCTTGCCTTTGTATAAGTCACGCATGGCATCTTCAAAACAAAAAGAGCAATGAAAAGGACAACCTCTAGAGGTTATGACATTTCGCACTTGGCGGTGTTGATTGGCATCTAAAGCATGATAGAGCTTTCGATCAGGATAAGGATATTCATCCATGTTTTTTGCCAAGTTTCGCAGTGGGTTATGCTTCACTTTTCCTTCTTCGTCTAAATAAGAAAGGTTAGGCACATCCTCAAAAGGTTCTTTTGCATCAATTGCATCTAAAATTTCAACCATTGATTCTTCTCCCTCACCTCTCACCAAATAATCGACACCATCCTCCCGAATAAAATCTTGAAAAAATGTAGGGTGCGCACCTCCAAACAGAGTTGTAACGCCATATTTTTCTTTTAACTGAATTGCAATTCGTTTTCCCCAATTATGGCTACCACTCATGACTGAAAAACCAATCATATCTGGTTGAAACTTCTCCATTACTTCCTCAAAATCGGCCAATTTATGGCCAATTGCAAGGTCACACTCATGCCCATGCGACTTAACCATAGCAGAAATATACATTGGCCCCACAAATTCGTAGTCCATGTTTTGAAGAAATAGGAGCTTAGCCATGTTTAGTACTTAGTTTTAT
>CAKZPK010000389.1 GCA_937139035.1 uncultured Crocinitomix sp.
ACCCTTTTCGATTAAATGGGCCTATTGATTCTTTAGAGCAAAACAACTTTTATTTTGAGAAGTTTGAAAATGTAACGGACCACCCAGTTGTTAATACTAATTGGTTTCAAAAGTTATATCAGGAAAGAGATTTTTTATCCATAAGTTCCAAAGAAAGAGAGCAATATATAATCAGAGATTCTTCTAATCTAGAAGCGGTAAAAATTGATTCCAATTTTATTTGGAAGTCATACCCATTGAAGGGCAAAACTGGAAGTTATGACGTTCTGTTTACAGATAATGAAGAATATGGGTGGAAAGTACACTTCTTTACACAAGTAAATAGATTTGCTACGGTAGAAAAAATCAACGCATTTGTGGATGAATTAATTAAGTCGAATAACTCATTATAAAACAAATCAAAACTCAATTACAACCAAACTATTTGCATTTACTTTAGCCGCCGGGGGTTCACCAAAGAAGTCCATCCAACGAAGCATATCATCTGCAAACGCCGTGGCAGGAAACCAAGGCTCAGGTAGGTTATTTAATTCGGTGGTTAATAATTCTAAAAGGGCTTCATTTTCTGCCTCTGGTCCAACAATTTCGATATTAGTTAAACTGCCATTATTTAACACCACAAATTCAATTGAGTTTCCTGAAAGGCTAACATTTTTAGTTTTTGCATTTTTCTTTACAGCAGTTTCTAATAACTCTTTAATTGAAACTAAACTACTGGCCTGATTGTCAAAATTTTTGGGGTTGTAAATAGCAGAATCTTGCATTTTTTTGACAATTTTTGGTGACCACATTCCAAAGAGATGTTCTAAGCTGTCTTGATGATAGGCTAAATTTTTATAACGCAATGATTTTGCATTTTTTTCAACCACCGCCCAACTAATAAAGGGCTTTAAGCTTTTATCCTCAAATTGTTCCATACCAAAATAGCCACCTTTAATCAGCATTTCTGATGTGTTTCCGGTCATATAATCGTGCCATTCTAGCTCAATTTCTGAAACTCCAGCAGGAAAATTATTGGTAGACAAAGTAGACATTAAATAATCATCATTGTTCATAAAAGGGTTAGGATCATAGCTTATTCCTGCTCGATATCCCATGTTGTCTACAAAATCTGTTTCGTAATCGTAAGAATCTTTCACTTTGATGTATGGGAAAAACTTTATAATCCAACCTGAAATGTAAAAGCCATTGTATTCTGTTGCATTTTTATAAATGTCCTTCCAAAAAGCCGTGTTAATTTCACCGTCATAGGTGGCTATAAATTCTTTAATAATCGGTTTGAGATTGTCTTTCCAGTTACTCAATCCAAAAACGTCTAATTGATCAAGTTGATTATAAATGGCTACCCAATCTTTTTTATAACCTTCTAATTTAATAGAGGGGATTCCGCAACCTGATTCCCCTACATAGGTAAAGGCTTTTTCGTAAGTTTCTAAAAGGTTAATTTGATAAACCATTTTAGTAGCAGAATTTGTTGTTGAATATTCTGGCACAAAAAAATCATGAATGTCTGCGTTGGTGTATGCAATAGTCTGATCAGAAATATCGTTAACTAAATTTGCCCATTGGTCGGCATCATTTGCCAAGCTGTCATTGCGTGCAATAATTTCATCTGGTTTGTTTTCATTAAACAAAACGCCTTGCAAACTATCAAAATTCTGATTTACATGTAAAGAAACGCCTTGACAAATTGTCAACCAAATAGCATCTGGTGTTAAAATTAGAGGGCGGTGTTTGTCATAGCATTCTTGCACGGTCCAAATTAAACCATTGCCATGAATGGGCGCCAAGTTTAAAGAATCATGTGCCGTTGGAATATAATTTATTGGCCGCAAAAGATGATTGGTTAAAATCCTATTGATAGGATACGTCTTCAATAATTCTTTTGCAATTTCAACACTGTCTACAGCAAATGTAACTTCATTTACAGTTGATGTATCTTCAAGAATTGGATTTTCAATTGTTAAAGAATCTATTGATTGCACTTTGTCAGATGGCTCAGCTGTACTGGTACATGAGAGGGTTAATAAAAGACAAAATAGATTCGTGGTAAAGAATTTCATACGTTCAATAATAAGAATTAATATTCAGTATGATTGAAATTCATAGGTCTGAAAAAGTAACAATTTGTGATTACCGTTTTGGTTTGTTTTTCAATATCAAGACGTATTTTATGTTTTCATATTGATGTCTTGGTCTTCATAAATTTGAGGTTTGTCGATTAAATTTTTTTCTCTGAAAATTTGTTCATATGTTATTAAGACGAGAAGCATATTACCATTGTATTAGACCAACCAACTAAAACGTTTATATGTACCAATCAACCACTACTCGCTCGTTTCAGCTTAAATTATTATTTACTTTAAGTCTGTTTTTACTTTCCTTAAAACCTTATGCTCAAGATACTTATGCAGATACATTGAACTGTGCTGGAGGTACTCCTACATTTATTGTTGATTTATCAGATGACGCAGATTCATTGTGGTTGAGTGATCCTACTGAAAGAGAAGGAAGCTGTTGTTTCCCTTCAGATGACAATTGCGTTCAGTTCGCATTAACACTTTCAGATGATGCTTCAGGAATAATTTTTTATGTACCAGATGGATGTGGAGCATCTCCAACAGGAGCTTTGTTTTATCAAGTTGATTGTGGGCCGCCAACATCTGTAGGTGAACCATTGTGTTTAGATGGGCCAGGACCATTTACAATCACTTTTTGTAAGCCTGGAAATAACGAAAATTGTTACTCAATTAAGTCGATTGCGGCGCCAAGTATAAGTGAAGACGTTATGATTACAAGTGCTTGTTTAGATTCGCTTTGGATTACAGGGCTGGATGAACCTACAGTTACTTGGGAGTCTTTTTTTCCAGGAGGAATAGGAGAATACGACTATTTATTGGATTGTGTAGAAGGTTGCGATACAGTTGTTGTTGAAGGGGAACCTGGTGAAATGTACCCTGAATTGATTCAATACGAAGTTTGCGGAACAGGAATAGGTGGATGTGCAGGAAGTCCTTTTTGTGATTCTGTAAATGTTTCAATAGTACCAGATTTATTTGTGTCGATTGAACCGGAGGAGCCTACAATTTGTTACGGTGAAGCAGGTGTGGGGCTTATGGCAATAGCTGTTGGTGGAGCTGAACCGTACACTTATGCTTGGAATACCGGTGAACTTGCCGACTCTGTATTCGTAACTGAACCTGGAACTTATTTTGTTGAGATTGGAGATGCTACTGGATGTGCGATTGCATTTGACACAGTGGTGGTTACTGAATATTTGGAGCCAATAACTGCTGATGCTGGTCTTGATATTATAATATGTGCTTCACCCATGCCAGAGGTCGATTTATCCGGATTAATAACTGGATCAACAACAGCAATATGGTCTGGAGGAGAAGGGATTTACACGGCAGATGAAACAGATTTAAACGCTGTTTATACACCTTCAGCTGAAGAATTATTGGCAGGATATGTAGAACTTATTCTGACAACGACAGATAATGGAACTTGTCCAGGTGATGAGGACACAATTGTAATATCTTTTCCTGAATTCACTTCTGATATTGAGGTTTTTAGCGAAGATGTGGATTGTTTTGGTAATGCAACAGGGGCAATTGGTCTGGATGTCACTGGAGGTGCAATGCCAATGTCATACATTTGGAATACTGGAGATATCACAGCCGATATATCAGAATTAGTGGCTGGAGAATATACCGTTCTTTTAACGGATGATAATGGTTGTGTAGATTCTTTAGCGATCAATATTATTGAGCCAGAATTATTGGTAGTTACAGCAGACGTTACTGATGCCACATGTTTTGAACTTGCAGATGGATCAATTGATTTAACCGTAAGTGGGGGAGTGTTGGCGTATGCATTTGAATGGGATACAGGAGAAATTACTGAAGATTTACTTGAAATTTCAGCAGGAACTTATGGTGTAATTGTTACAGACGAAAATGGCTGTATTACTAATGATACATATGTAATAAACGAACCGTCAGAGGTGGTGGTGACCTATGAAATAGGAGAAATTACTTGCAATGGTTTTTCAGATGGGTGGATAAATGTAACTACCCTTGGTGGAACACCTGATTATACTTATTTGTGGAGTATAGGTGATGAAACGGAAGATCTGTCCGATTTATCAATTGGGACTTATTTACTGACAGTTACAGATGCAAATAATTGTGAATTAATTGTTGAACTAGGACTTACTGAGCCAGATGAACTTTCAGTAGAGGCAGATCTTAGTCATGTATCTTGTTTTGAAGAAGCAGATGGTGAAATTGCAATTACTGTTAGTGGTGGATCACCAACCTATAGTTTTCTTTGGAGTACTGGAGAAATTACGGAAGACCTTACAGGTTTGACTGCTGCTACTTATACGTTAGATGTTACTGATATAAATGATTGCCTGTTGTCTGAAACATTTATTATTGAAGAACCAACAGCGTTAATTGCAGATGTTATTAGTATTGATATAGCCTGCCACGGCGATTCAACAGGGAGTATTGATTTGTCAATTTTAGGAGGAACTTTAGATTATTCATATTTATGGACAACTGGAGATATAATGGAAGATTTGGAAGGATTGCCCGACGGAATTTACGGCTTTGTGGTTACAGATGCAAATGGATGCGAAGTTACAAATTCAGTTACATTAACTGAACCTAGTTTGCTAGTTTCAACTATTGATTGGACAGATGAGTTGTGCATTAATTCTGAAGATGGAACAGCAGATTTAGAAATTTTAGGAGGAATTCCACCTTATGATATTGTTTGGGATATGGGTGATTCTACTGTTACAGAAGAGGACTTATTTGATTTAGGAGCAGGAACATATTTTGTTGAAGTAACAGATGACAATGGATGCTCTTTGATTGATTCAGTAGAAATTTCAAGCCCAATTGATTTTGAGGCAGGACCAGATTCAACCGAAGCCGCTTGTTCTGGAGATGGAATAATTGACTTGGACTCTTATCTTTTTGCTACAACTATGGGGGATTGGACAGAATTAACATTTTCTGGTCAATTTGACCCAATCACAGCCCAATTTGATTTAACCGATTTGCCCGAAGGAGATTATGTTTTTAATTATATAATACCTGCCTTTACCCCTTGTACTGACACCATTGCGGAATTTATTATAACCGTAAATCCCAAGCCTAATGTAAACTTTGTTGCAGATGAAGTTTTAGGATGTGCTCCAATGAATGTTTCTTTTTCTAATAGTTATGATATTGCAGGATCTTCCTGTGTGTGGAATTTAGGCGACGGTACAATTATAGAAGATTGTGGCCCAATTAATCATAATTACGAATACCCTGGTGATTATGATGTAACATTAGAAGTTACCTCTGATTTAGGTTGTTCAAATTCTTTTACGGCTGAAGGGTTTATTACAATATTTGATAATCCAACGGCAGATTTTTCATTCGCGCCAGATTTCCCAAGTGTACAAGATCCAGAAGTGGAGTTTACTAATCATTCTTTTGATGCCATTACTTATGATTGGAGCTTCGGTGATGGATCGTCAAATTCTTATGAAGAAAATCCGATACACTTATTTCCGGTAACGCCAAATGCTACCTATCCGGTTCGTTTAATTGTAACAAATGAATTTGGCTGTGTTGATACTGCTATTCAACAAGTTTTGATTGAAGATGTTTTAATCTATTATGTACCTAATGCTTTTACACCTGACGGAGATCAATACAATAATACGTTTAGTCCAGTTATGACATCTGGTTTCGATATCTATAACTATCATTTTATGATATACAACCGTTGGGGCGAAATTGTTTTTGAGTCATTTAATGCCGAGTATGGTTGGGATGGAACGTACGGAGATAATGGTTTAGTCGAAGACGGTGTTTATGTTTGGACGCTTGTATTTGACCAAAACTCTTTGACATCCTCAAAAGAACAGAGAGACAAGGGGCATGTTACTATCTTAAAATAATTGAAACAATTGGTTTTACTCGTTTGGCCAATCCATTGTATGAATACTGCTACAAACGCATACGAAATGTTTTTTAGGATACCCCTCGCTTCGTAGGATTTCAAATCCAACGACCGCAAGGCTTAAACTCAGATGGATTACGACCCAACACCTTCTTCAGTAAATCACTTACTCGAGTTGCAGGACACTCTCCGCTTTGCAGGATTTGCAATCCTGCAGATACTACTACAAATCTACGAAAGTAGACTTCAAATCCTCCATTCAGTGCTTACTAACTAGCATTTTGCCTATACTCAATAGGGCTCATTTTTGTTATTTTCTTAAAAAGTTTACTAAAATATTGCGTGTATTCAAATCCTAAATTGTACGCAATTTCACTAGCACTCTTATTAGAGTTTAGCAGTTTGGTTTTTGCTTTTTCTATAATGTAAAGGTGGATGTGCTCTTGTGTACTTTTACCAGTTTCTTTACGCAATAAATCGCTTAAATATCGAGCAGACATCTTTATTTCTTCTGCGCAATATTGAACAGAAGGAATTCCTAATTCTAACTGATTTTCATGCTTGTAATAGTCATTTAGCAAATGTTCAAAATCACTTGCAATATCTTGATTTAAGTTTGTTCTTGTAAAAAATTGGCGGTCGTAAAAGCGAATGCAATAATTAAGTAGCAGTTCTAAATTTGAAATAATAAGTGTTTGACTATGCGAATCGATATTATTGCGGTACTCTCTTTCTATTTTTTCAGCAATACCGGTGACTGTATCCCTTTCTTCTTCCGATAAATGCAAGGCTTCATTAGATGAATATGAAAAGAAGGAGTATTGGTTTATTTTTTTTCCAAGCTCTGATTTTCTAATTAGGTCGGGATGAAAAATTAATGTCCAACAGTCATCATCATCAGTTTGATATTCTTTATTGAATTCTAAAACTTGATTAGGAGCAGTAAAAACCATGGAACATTCTTGAAAATCGTAGGAATTTCTTCCGTATTTTGAAATTGTAAACGGGCAATTCCCTTTAATGCTAATTTGAAATAAATTAAGGGAGTATTTAAAATTCTCTATTGAATCATTCGCCTGGTCTTTACCAAATTTTAATACAGAAATTAAAGGATGCTTGGGCTTTTCTAAACCTAAGGATTGATGAACTTCATGTATATTATTAATGCGCGTAATATCTTTCATGATTATTGCTTCAGGGCAGTTTTCAAAATTAACAATATCCTTTTCAATTATTTTGAAAATCGCTGTTCAGCTTCCTTTTTTAACCCTTGGTTAAATGCTTGATATCCTTTCGCATATATTTTAGATAAATAGCCACCTAAAAGCCACGTAGCGCCTTTAGTCAATTCGTCACTTTGAATAAATTGAGTAGTGTTTTTATCAATTTTTACAACCTTAAAATGATGATTATCGCAAATCCCCATTGGCCCTTTTTCAGCCCAATAAAACTCACTGTTTTCTTCTACTTGGATGATGTGGTCAATTGCGTTGAATTTCTGTTTTGATGGGTTTAATTGGAACTTGGCTGTAATTTTGTTTCCGTCCTTTAGTTCTCCATTAATATCAACTAAAAAAGCGGCCCAACTTTTATATGATTGGGTGTCTTTTAGAACTTTCCAAACCTGTTCTGCTGGTGCATCTATAATAATGTCAGTATAGATTTTTCTATGTGATGCTCTGACTTTTTGAACCTTAATTGCTTCTTTCATTTTTATACTTTTTTTAATGCATAATTGTTAGAAACAAAATTAAAGCGAGAAAAAAGGGTAGGTGTATTCTATTTGTCGATTGTTGTATGCTTTTTTACGCTGTAACTTGTATACATGTTTCGCAGGATTGCAAATACTGCGAATACGGTGAGAAGGTTCTACGAATACACAGCATCTAAATTTGCTTTGCAGTATTTGCAATCCTGCAGATACTGCTACAAACGCATACGAAATGTTTTTTAGAATACCCCTCGCTTCGTAGGATTTCAAATCCAACGACCGCAAGGCTTAAGCTCAGATGGGTTACGACCCAAACACCTTCTTCAGTAAATCACTTACTCGAGCTGCAGGATTCTCACGAATTTCTTTTTCCTGCTTTTCAATTTGGACAAATAAACCATCAATGGCTTTGTTTGTTGCATATTCATCTAAGTCAGGGTCAACTTTTTCAACCATTGGAATTTTATTGTAGCTTGTGAAAACCGTATTCCAATGTTTTGTTGCGCCCACTTTATCTAAAGACGATTTAATAACAGGTTTAAATTTTTCGAATAGAGAAGAGCGTGTTGTTTTTTCTAAGAAAGTAGTTGCAGCATTGTTCTCCCCTTTTAATATCCCCATGGCGTCTGTCAAGCTCATACCTTTTATGGCATTGACAAAAATATCTTTTGCTCCACTTGCTGCATCTTCAGCCGCGCGGTTAATAGATTCAATGGCATCATCAACTTTTTTGCCTTGCCCTAATTTGCGCAATTTGTCCTCCACCTTTTTTGCTTCTTCTGGTAACGGAATTTTAATAGCTAAATCTTTAAAATAACCATCTGGTTTTGAAAGCTGTGCTACACCCGTTTCAACACCGCGCGTTAAAGCCTCTTTTAAACCTGATGCTACTTCATCCTCTGTTAAACTAGATGACCCGCTTGAAACAGTTTCCTCCACTTTATTCTTAATGTCCTTAAAAATTTGAGCCTTTCCTGTATTTGCGCTAAATAGAAATAATCCTAAAGCAACTATGGTTATTTTTTTCATGTATCCGTTTTTTGTTTGATTGTAAGTTACAAATATCATTCCTAATTCAAGCTGAGTGGTTTTGAACTATGACATTCGTCTAATTAGAGATCCTTAGTAGAATTTTTTAACATAGTCGAAAAGTCTTAATTCAATGGTGTTTTCAAAATCAGATTCAGAAAAAGTTCTTAGCGAGAATTGGGTAAGCTTTTCATCTGAATTTTTTCTTATTTCGTTTTCTTTCTTAATCCTTGCTATTTCTTCATTTTTTAATTGAAGGTAGTCATCTGTAGTCTTGAATGATTGAAATTGCTTTTTTCTAAACGTTTCTAATTCATCATAACTAAAGGTTCGTGTTTGGGTGTGAATTCCATCAATAACCTCTAATAATTGATTGACTTCGTAAATAGGAAAACCTCTGTAGGAATTAGGGTGATCAGGATTAGGTTCAGTGCTAATTATTATAATACCACTAAACCAATTTAGAAAATGGTCTTGCCGATTAGGAAAGGTTTTTTTGAAGCTGTCATATAATGCACTGCCATGTGGTTTTGAAGAAACAAAAGAAAGTGATCGTATGTATAGTTTATTGTCTTCTATCTCAGTACGACAAGTATAGCCTCTCCATAAGGCAGAAAAATGGAATTTTTTCTTCGGCTTTTTTTTCGGGTATTTCTGGAAAAATTGAGCTAAAACATCTGATTTGGTCGAGTGATTTTCTTTGTCGTATGTAATTACATCTTTTATTTGAACAGTCATTCTGAGTTAGTTTTAGAATAGGGTTGAGGTAATAATGAGTAGATTTTTAGTTAAAGATATAGAATTGATGATTTGGAGCATTAAAAATCAGAAGATTTTGCTGACCTTAGAGTAAGGAAATGTTAAAGCGAATAAAAAAAATAGGATTTTGGTTTATAGCAGTGCTATTTACTGCTATAGTTGTAATGGTCATTTTTAGTCCTTTTACAAAAAAAGGAACTAATGATTATCGATCTGTAGATTATACAGTAGAAATTAATGCGCCTGCAGAAACGGTGTTTAATTATTTGGGCAATTCTGACAATGCTGCTGACTGGTCGTCATACGTGGATCATATTTCTACGTTAAACGCAGAGCAATATAAGGATGGCGAATTGGGATCTATTCGGCGGTGCTATAAAAACAAAAATGAAGAAGGTATTTTGTGGGATGAAGAAATATTAGCCGTAACATCTAACAAAAAAAGAGTATTGTCAATTTACAATATGCAAGGTTTTGCGTCTCCCATTAATGGATTAGAAACGGAGCAAATATATGAAGCAATTTCAGCCCATAAAACACAGCTTACCTTCTCATTGTGTTTTGCAATGCATGAAGCTTCCTGGTTTGAAACGTTAAAAATGTACTTAGCATCTTATACTATTTACAATCGATTCAAAGACAACCTGGAAAATGTAAAACGGCTTGTTGAATTCGATTTATAAAATCAGTTGCATAAAAACTAAGTCCAACCATCTGTCAAACTTAAAACCGGCTTCTTTAATATGTGCCACTTTGTTAAAGCCAAACTGCTCATGAAATAGAATGCTTACTTCATTTTCCGCATCAATTCCACCAATTAAAGTGTGCACCTTGTTTTGTCGTGCAATATCAATTATGAAAGGCATGAGTGCTTTTGCAAAGACGTTGAATAAAATTATTTAATGAATAAATCCGTAATCTCAATATTTAAAGCTTTCGCAGTTACACGAAGTAAATTCAAAGAGCAATTGGTTTTACCCTGTTCCAACCTTTGTACAACCTGTCGATCCCTTTCGTTCATTTTTATGGCAAGTTGATTTTGGCTTAAATCCCTTTCTTTTCGGATTTTACGAATTCTCTTTCCAATTAGAATTTGAAGCCTTTCGGTTTCCACTTTTTCTTGTTCTCTATCCTTATTTAACTTGTTGGTCATTATGAGACATTTATGATGTCCCAAAAAACAAATATCAAATTGAATAAACGACAACACAAATGTCTCGTTTTAAAATTAATTACTATATTTGTTTTTATATAATCCAAAACTAAATCCCATACCGTAAATAGATTACGGTCTACTATCCGATATTTGAACAAACGAATTAGAAATTAAATACGTTATTAATTATGAATGCATTAAATGAACTTTCTCGAAAGTATATTCGAGATGATATAATTGAAGAAAAACTCGCTTGTCAAAGAATGCAAAATAGCTTATCATTTGAATAATGATGGAATTGGAAATAATTCTTCAAGTACCCAAAATTATAGACTTATGAAAAATATATTTTTATTTATGGTTTTCTTTAGCATGCTGTTTTCCTGTAAGAAACCTGTCTCTTATTGTACAGAAAACCCAGACGATTGTGTTGATGTACGAAAAGTAAAAGAATACTTTTATTTTGAGCATGGTTCTTATTGGGTATATGAAGAAGAAAACTCAGGAATGAGGGATTCTGTTTATGTGATAGAAACATACTCTGATCCAACTTCAGTTATTTTTCAAACTCGACTTCAAAGTACTTATAATGGGTATGACTATGTATATTGGACAACAGGAGTAGATCCAAGTGTAAAAAATAATGTAGCAAAAAAATCAGTACAATCTACAAGAGTAATAAGAGCTAAAACGAAACCAGGAGATTTTATTGATGAACAAACTTGTTTTTTGTTTTATCCACGAGAAGGCTTGGAGACAACAACTAGCTATATTTCTGGCGGTGGGGTAGAGAATTATCATGTGGGGGCTTTGAAAATAGAAAGTATATACGATAATTATAGCTTAGCTGGGTCTAATTTTACTAACGTTGTTTTTATTAGCGAGGAATTTACATCTATTGAAGAAGGACAACCAACAAACCACTATTACTCTCCTAACATAGGATTAGTAAAAAAAGAATTATTAGATAGTAATCAAATTTGGAATTTAGTTAACTATCATATCGAAAATTAATTAACCTAAAACTTAAATAAAATGGCAAAATTATATTATTTGCTAATCGCGCTTTTTTGCGCGCTTAGTGCAAATGTTAGTGCCCAAACTGACGAGAAAAATTTTAAAAAATATTGGAAATTCAGAAACAATTTCAGGCGCGATTTTATAAAAATTGGCGCGGAAAGAGGGGAAGGTATTCCCGTTGCTTCGCGATTGCCCATTGGATGCAAAAATAATTTAGAAGATAAAGAAACTTTGTGTTGGGGAGATAGGGTGATTTTTTGTGAAATTGAATTGGATTTTCAACCCTAAAATCCAATTTATTTACCTCTATATAAAAGTGTTTTACCTAAATGGGTGGAAAGTGGATTAATCTCTTGGTTTTAAAATTAAAAACGTTTAGATTTCACTTGGAAAGGCCATTTCCCAACCTCTTTAAAAAGGTTTACGTATCTTTAAGTATGAATGATTTGCAAAAGTCAATAACCCAAAATTATAAACTTATGCTTGTACTGAGTAAAACTGAAATGAAAAGGAAAATTTTAATCTTGTTTTTTTTGCCACTATTTATGGCTTGTAATAAAGACCCTGAAATTCCTTATTGTGAATTACATCCTGATGAATGTGTGGATGTAAGAGACGTAAAGGATTATTTTTATTTCAAACATGGCTCATATTGGGTATACGAAGAAGAGAATACAGGGTTAAGGGATTCGGTATTTGTCCACGAAACGTGGTCTGATACAGAATCTGTACTCTTCTCAACTGAACTAATAAGTACTTATGATGGATATGAATATCGATTTTGGACTACAGGGGTAAACGGTAGTCTTGTAGAAAATAATTTAACTAAAAAATCGGACAAATCGACTAGAGTTGTGCGGTCGAAGGGAAAACCTGGAGACTATGTTGGGGAAGATGCATGTTTTTTATTTTATCCAATGTCTGGTTTATGGACTTATACTTATGGAGGTCCTAATATTACCAATAATGTTTTGCAAATAGAAAATGTATTTACAAATTATACGGTCATTGATAATAATTTCAAAGATGTGGTTTATATATCAGAACAGCACACTGCCGTTGAAGAGAAACAGCCAACAAATCACTACTATTCGCCCAGTATTGGGCTTGTCAAAAAAGAATTATTAGATAGTAATCAAATATGGAATTTGATAGACTATCATATTGAAAATTAATAACAAAACTTATAAATCATGTTAAAACGATTAATTGTCGGGACATTAATTTGTCTCTTAGGGGGAGCGTACGCCCAAACTGACGCAAGAAATGCAGGAAAGTACTGGAAATTTAGAAACAATTTCAGGCGAGACTTTATTAAAATTGGCAGTGAGCGAGGTGAAAGTATCCCAATCGCAACACGATTGCCTATTGGTTGCACAAACAATGTAGACGGTACAGGCGCTAAAGGGACATTACGTTGGGGAGATGGTATGATTTTTCATGGGCATTATATAGGCTTTTTAGCCACTGAATATCGTTTATTGAAAAACCGCGAAGAAAACACTAGAGCGGTATTAAATGAGTTGTATTATGCCTTAGAAGCAATTAACAGAGTTGATTTAAAGGCAGAACCAATAATAACTGAAATTACAGAAAATGAACATCCTGTAGTCATGGGGGACAACCTAGACGGTTATTACCTCAGAGATGATGCTGGGCAGGATATGTACAAAAACTGGGAAAATGCACCTATTAAATGCCGTTGTACTCAAGGCTCATCCTATTTTCAAAACAATGTAGCAGGTTCTAATGTTGGAAATTATACCGCTCGTTCCAAAACAGATCATTGGTCAGAACCTAGTTTAGATCAATTAACTTCTCTTTTGGTGGGATTAACCGTTATTGATAAATTGGTTGAAGATGCTGTTTATGTACAGCCAACCCTTGATGATCCTGTGATGGATATTAGAAATGAAGCGCATAAAATTGTAAACAGATTAGTTTCACATGCAAAAGATCACAATTGGTTTTTACTTAATTCGAGGGGTTGGCCGGTTCAAAATGGAGGTGGAGAACTATTATTAACTGCTTATCCTATGGCTGTTATTAATAATAATATTACGGGTAACGACTATAGATTGTCACCTATAACAAGAAGAGCGGGGGCGTATCGCGCTGCTGCCGTTTACTATTCTGAAGTACCTTCTAAACGTTATCAGGTTTGGGATACATTAAATTTTTTTGAGAAATTTCAGGTAGAAACTTTTACAGGGCTGGACACATGGTATTCTGGTGGTTTAAGCAACTTTGAAAATGTACATCTATCAGGAGCCTATAATACCTCTCCAATTTTTTTTAGTGGAGTATGGGGTGAATTTACTCCAGAATTGCATACAGCAATATCAGAAGATCTATTAGATGATGACTTTATAGATGATGCATTGGTATATTTTGATGTAGACGAAGACAACCCTATTCTTCCTTTTTATTACCCCTCTTCGCATATAAAAGACTATAATGCTAGCATTATTACCAATCTAGGTGTAGCAAGTAAATTATTTAGTAGTGAGATGGTGGCGTCATGGACAAATTTAACCAGTAATTATCAATTAGAGCTTATTGATGCTTTACTTAAAGATGGAGTACCAACTGAGTTGGATAGAGACTTTACCAAACAATTACTTGATTCAATGGCTGTTTATGGAGGATTTAAATTTACCGGACAAAGTTGGGATTCTGACCCTGTGATTGCTGCTCATTTACCTAAACAAGTTGTTTGGTCTGCTGGTTGGGGAGGAGAGTATAAATGGAATGACCCAGTAGAGTCTAACTCAAAATATGGTCATGAAGGACAGTTTAATGCTTTAGACTATATGTATCTCCACAATCTTTATTATTTAGTATTTGGTGCTGAAATTGAAGAGGAGTATGAAGAAACGTACGATTGTTTTTGTGGAGAAATAGAAATGGGTGATATATACTCATTACAAGCTGATTCAGATGACGATATTGTTGCTGAAGATAAAACTTTGGTTGAATTTGTGAATGAAGAAGTTGTACTGCATTCTAATGTTGTCAAGCAATTAAGTTTTCTTGATTTTTGCACGAAGAACGTATTTCCAAGCACTTCAACCGCTTCAACAATCAGTATTAAACAATTGTTTGATGATTATCATGATATAGGAATATCGCTCAATGAATTTCAAACCGAGGAATTTACAGTTTTAGACGGAGGTCAAATTGACATTGAAGCTCGTCTTGTAATTTGTAACACCAAAGAACTAACAGTTGAAGATGGTGGAACAGTCAACTTAGACAAAGGTGAAATCTTAATAAAACCAGATGCTAAACTAATTGTTGAAGGTAATGTAAACATTAACCAATACACCAAAGTAATTGTAGAAGACGGTGGCGAAATCATTATCCGAAATGGAGGAACATTAGCCAATTCAGGTTATATCCGCTTAAAAGACGGTGCAAAAATGATTTATGAAGAAGGAGCTATTTTCCAAATGAAAGATGATAATGCCGAACTCCATTTTGATGGAGGAGATTTGTTTTTAGAAGCAAATGCCTTGTTTACATTTGAAAAAGGAACTTCGCAAAGTGGGCAATTGCGTTTTTCTGAATGGGGTGAGCATATTTATACACAAGGGAACAATAGAATTTTGTTAGAAGGAAATGGAGATGATGATCCAATTGTAGTAATTGATGAAGATGCCGATTTTTGGGCAAATACAGAAGGTGGGCTAGACTGGATTTCGATATTGAGCGGAGAAGTTAAGTTAGACGAAAATGCGCGTTTGGTTAGTATTCCTGAGTTTACAGCGAATAATGTACATTTTTCAGGAGCAACAACCAATCGTGGTTTAATAACATTCGATCAAACCAATATTTCAAATACCGTTTTTGATGAGGTGCCAATTAACGCCGCCTTGCACTATAAAAACGCAGGAACATTTGATATGACTCTTTCAGAGGTTAATCATACCATTGATGGAAACATGCTTCGCATTAAAGGAATGGGGTACAATATTTCTGAATCTGAATTTAACGGTGATGCTACCTACATGGTTTCAGCACAAAATATTACCGAATATTCAAGAATTACTAATACCGATTTTAACGGCACATTATCAACCGTTGGTGTAATTGATAACTCAAACAGCACAGTTGAAATTAAAAGCTGTGATTTTAACACCCTTTATGCAGGAGTGCATAAATTAGATGGTAAAGCTATTTTAAGATGTAATGAGTTTTTAAACTTTAAACTCGCAGGAGCAATAGCACACAATAATTGTATCCTAGATTTATCGAGCTATGCCCAAGGAGGTTATAATAGATTCCAAAAAAACAGTCCTGATTTTGGAAAAAACATTGCGTTGTGGAATGCGCAAGGATTTTTACTGAATAAAGGGTTTAATTATTTTGATGAACAAGGTACTTTACCAATAATTGAAGGTACAATGCAATTTGCACCACCTTCTGGTACAATGTCGCTTTTACTGGCTAGAACCAACAGATGGAATGTTGCCAATAGCGCACCAATTTCTGGCGACATTGTGGTAACAAGTTCAATAATAGACGGCTTGGTCATTAATTTTGCTACCAACACCCCAAATGATGGTGCCTGTCCTGTTTCTGATATTTTAGTTGGAGGAACTGGATTAGTTGTTCCTAGTCATCAAGATGGTGAAGCGACATTAAATACATTAAACTTTAATCAAGTAAGTTTAAGCGCCGCTTTAAATACATGTATAGAGGCTACCAATACTTATGATGATTCTAAAACAGATGTTGCGGCATTAGGACTGTTTGAGGAAGTTTTGACAAACTATCCGAGTTATGATACTTCACGTAGAAATGAGGTGCTGGCGCGTTACGGAGCAAGTTTAATGAAACAAACCTTGCAACATGCCTTTAGCAATGGCGAAATAACAATAGCTGATAATCAAGGACAATTCCATGCAGGTGTTCAAAGCTATGTAAACGTTTTAAATGCACTTTCATCTGTTGCTTATAACAATTACAATTACGAGCAGCTATTCTATTTAGAAATGGACAAAGCGCATTTGTTTAGAATGATAGGAAAAACGGATATGGCACTATTCATTTTATTAAATGCTGAATCTTGCGGATTAGATTTCGAGGAACAAACACATTTAAATCATTATAAATTTGAATGGGATCAAGAAATCAGAATGACTGATTATGGTTATAAAGCCGAGTTTAAAGACACAGTTTGGGTAGATACTACCTATTATAACATTCCAACGCAACAACAATACGGTGAGTTTGGTTCTTTAATTGTAGATGCAAGCACGATTAATTATTTTACATGTGGTCAATTTAGAGCGCAAATGAAAGATGATAGCGAGCATAATATTCGTCCGCTTACTGTTTATCCAAACCCTAATTTAGGTCAATTCAGTATGGAGTATGTTTTACCTGAAAATAGCACTGGTTTTGTGGTTGTTCATGACGCCGCAGGACAAGAGATTTATCGATTTAATTGTCAAACAGGACAACAAATAGAAACGGTCAATGTCTCAAATGTTGAAAAGGGAGCCTACTTCTATTCCTACTATATTGATGGGGTTTTAGAGAATTCCGGTCAAGTGATTGTGAAATAACGTAAACAATTTTGAAGAGAAAACGGCTAAAATCAAATTTAGCCGTTTTCTTTTTAGTTAAAGATTTAGTGTCTTATTGCTCCAAACTCGATTTATAAAATCAGTTGCATAAAAACTAAGTCCAACCATCTGTCAAACTTAAAACCGGCTTCTTTAATATGTGCCACTTTGTTAAAGCCAAACTGCTCATGAAATAGAATGCTTACTTCATTTTCCGCATCAATTCCACCAATTAAAGTGTGCACCTTGTTTTGTCGTGCAATATCAATTATGAAAGGCATGAGTGCTTTTGCAATTCCTTTGCGGCGGTGTTTGTGATGTACATAAATTGAATGTTCTGCTGTGTGTTGGGAGGCAGGGCGCAGGCGAAATGTACCATAGGTAACAAAGCCTGTTACTTCATTATTTTCAGTAGAAACATAGACAGGAAAATTATTTGCTTTTTTATCCGCAAACCAATCCTGCATCATTTTTGGGCTATAGGGATCATAACTATACACCGCCGTGGTGTGCTTAATAGCATGGTTATAAATGTCCAAAATAATGTCCAAGTCTTTGATTGTTGCAAGGCGAATTTTAATTTGCATCACGAATTATTTTGCAAATAGTTGGTTCAAATCTTTAAAGGCTTTAAATTCTAAAGCATTCCCATCCGGATCTAAAAAGAATAAAGTGGCTTGTTCGCCAGGTTGTCCTTTAAACCGAATATATGGTTCTATAATAAAGGTGGTGTTGACTGATTTTAAGCGGTCAGCCAAGTTTTGCCAATCTGTCCAATCCAGTACTACTCCAAAGTGAGGAATAGGGACATTTTTACCATCAACAGGATTAGAATCTGCAAGCGCAACAGGCGGTTCTCTTTCTTTTTTATGAATGACGAGCTGATGTCCATAAAAATTAAAATCTACCCAAATGTCAGAGCTTCTACCTTCTTCGCATTGCAATACGTCCCGATAAAATTGTCGGCATTTTTCTAAATTATAAACAGGAATTGCTAGGTGGAAAGGATTCAATTTATTCATGCACTTAGATTTGTACCTAAAGATACAACGAAAAAAAATGGGGCTTTAAAAAACCTTGATTCCGAAGCGCATTCCAAAGTGCATTTTCGGATAAAATTGACTTCCACTTCTGTGAAGCCAATTGTGTGGAAGATCTGTCCCGCCATATTCTCGGTCAATCTCTTGTTGATAAGTGAGTTCTACATCTGCATTGTGATGCCGCAATCCAATACCGATATAAGGGTTAAAAGTGAATCGATCTTTGAATATATAAACACCACCGTAACGAATAGAAACGTCTTGAAAATTTTTATCTACTGAATATTCAAAATACTCGGAGGAATATTGGTCATAAGCAACAAAATCTGTTCGAATGTAGCTTTGCGCCCCTTGCATATATTGCAATGATAAATAAGTACGACCTGATTTGAAATAACGCTTTGCTTCAATTAAAAGTGAATGTCCTTTTTGGTCATAATTAGAGGAAAAGATGGTGTTAGGAATGTATTTCCCAAATTCGCCATAAAAACTATAGCGTTTATTGGCTCTTACCTCAATTCCGGCGTTTACGGAAGGGCCATGAAAAAACTGTACCGCATGCAAAGGCGAAACAGAAATAATCATATTATTTTTCACCCAATTACTATCCTTTTGCGCTATGGCAAAGGAAGTAGATAAAACGAATAGTATGACACTAAATAATTTCAGGTGGGTGTGTTTGATGATAAACTATCAAAAATTGAGCCGAAAATTATTAACCTAGTTTGGTTGTATTAATCCAGGTGGAATTTTCTTGAAAATGGTAATCACAAAAGTTCCTTTTCCTTCTTCTCCGCAGTCGTAAAAAGCGGATGGTGAAATCCACTGGACTGGATAATAATGGTGATCAAATTCAGAAGAGCCTTCCCAACAAGGGTTGACTTGTTGCAAGGCGAATTCGCCATTTTTGTAATCCCATTTACCAGCAGATTGATAAGACTGATTGTTACAAAACCAAGAGCCATTGCCAATGAATGTTCCGTCGGCTTTAAATTCATATTCCCAAGCCGCGCTATCCCCTTCATTTTTTATAAACTCAATGAGTAAGCTGTCTGATAGTAATTCATCTAGCGTTAGGTTTAACATTTCAAGGTCTGGAATACTATTTAAACTGCAAGAATCAGGAACTATAAAGGTGTATTCTGCCCAATAACCAACAAAGTGTTTATTATCGTAATTTTGTGCGGATACATCCGAGAGCTTAAAAAGGCAAAGTAAGAGTAAAAGACTATTGAATAAATACTTTTTCATTAAATTTTAATTGGAATTGTATAAGGAATATATTTGGAGATACATACGTTTCCAGGATTATCATATTCGGCCCAGTCAAATTCCAAATATAGTGTTGTTTCATTGATGTTTCTGTCTATGATTATTCCTTGTATAAGATCACTATAACTAATTTGTAATTTTGTTCTTTTACCGGTGAATTTGACTCCTTTTAAATGGACAAATGCACTTGAAGCTAGGATTGTTGTATCAATTCTAAAGATGGTATTGTCTAAGCTATCTTGTTCAAAAATAAGGCTTGGTTTTAATTCTTCAAAAATTTCATGATCCTCAAATTCAATCCAGTTAATACTGATAATTCCTAAAGAGTCAATTGGTATAGTCCCTTCTTGTTTAATCCTTGCACGGCTGCCACTGTTAAAGCCACTATAATATGCCCTTTCAACTTGCGGACTTAGGTCTAAATCAATTTCAAGAATTTTTACGCCCCATCTTTCATAGGCATAGGTTTGGCAAGTATTATTAATGGCACTATAAAGAGCGGGAGTTATTGCATTATAAGCGTCATAAACCCCGTCGCAAAATGCGTCATCCGCATTTTTTGTATAGTATCCATAATCGGCTACAAGAGAATCACAATCTACGTTTTGCCCAAACAATGAATACACAAAAAATATAAAAATGAGTGAATAACAGACCTTCAACATACGAATAGTTTGCTCAAAAATTAGACCACAGCACCTGCATCAAGGTCATATGAAATATCTTGCCCAAGAAGCACTTTTCTGAAAGACCCTAATTGCACCTCATTATCATTATAAAGTTTAGTGCAAAAAGCAACCGCTTCAGGAGAGGTTATCACCTCAAATTCTTTATGCCTTCTTTCCATTCCGTAAGTTGTTGGGTAGTCATTTTTTTCAGCAGTTGGAGAGCCTGATAAATGCATAAGAATTTCAGTGCAAAAACTATTTCTTTTCATTTTTTTTAGCTGATTATAGGACCATTCAAGTGCATCTAATTTAGGTTGCCCAAGCCAATGGCCTGATAAATTATCTGGTGTTTTAACATACTTCCGAATGCGCTTTCTTATCTTAATAAGTTTCTTGTCCTGCGTTGGTAGGGTTACTGACATTTGTTTAAACGTGCCGCCTCCAAATAGCTTTAGACCCACATTTACTCCCTCTTTTGTAATGGGCATTATTTTTTTCCCGTGCGGATATTTAGGAAGTTTATTACGCTTTGTTTTTGTCACCCAGCGCAACGGGCTGCGGATAGGAATATTGGTGCTTTTAGCAATTTGCAACACATTACCCAAATAAAATTTACTATAGACATGAATATTGTAATGTGAACTGATTGAATCAATTCTTTCAGTTCCAATAATGCTAGCCAATTTATGATATTGTGCCCAAAGTTCTGCGGCCACATCACTTATTTTAACATCTTTAAATCTAAAATCTTCCAACTCTAAAAAATCATAATGATTATTCTTTAGAACGGGCGATAAGGCAGAGTCTTTATTTATTAAAGATGGACCCGAGTTTGTGTTTAAGTGTAAACCTATTCCACATTTATTACCAGCTTTATGAATTGTTTTTGCCAATAAACGAACATCTTCTTCTGAAGCCATATTCATTAAGACATGAACACAAGTGACCGTTCCTAGTTCCACGGCTTTGAGAATTCCTTGATTTACGGTTTTTGAAAACCCGTAATCGTCTGAACTTAAAATGAGTTTTTTTGGACCAAGAGCATTGGTATTTCTATTCGCTCTGCGTTTTCCTTTTATCATGAAAAAAAGTTAGGTTAAGTTAATATGCCTTTAAATTAATCAATAAGTTTATTAATTCAAACGTGAAATAATTGGGCTTAGCAGTGAATGGTAGTTGTTATTTTTATTTATAGGATTTTTCAATCCATTGCTAAAGTAGGTTAAGTACTTACTAAAATTGTTGCTTCATGCATTTTAAAATGCATTATCTTAGTAGTAGCAAAAGATTTATAATGAAATTGATTACAAAATTAAGTTTATTCGCCCTTTTATTCTTCAACGGAACTTTATTCGCTGTTGAAACAGATCATTTTTATTCGGCAGATTTTATGGATTCGGATGATGCGTATATCCTAATGGATTATACTTCAGTTCATGTTCCTTCACAAGA
>CAKZPK010000390.1 GCA_937139035.1 uncultured Crocinitomix sp.
AATAGAAATATTAATGCCTGAACGTTATATTATTAGGCACAATCAGTATGTGCATCAATTTATGGATAATTCTCTTGCTAAACTTATAGGAAATAGTAGCAATACATTGTTTGGCTTAAGAAAGAACCAACAAGAGTTTCCGATTGGTGTAAGCTTGAGTTACACAAATACTTTGAGTGGAAAAATAGCATTAGCCGCAATAAGAGATGTAACAGAAGAATTAGAAATAAGAACAACTTTAGAAGAATCAAGAAACTCTTTTGAAAGTCTTTTTGAACTATCTCCTGATGCCATTGTCATTCACAACACCAAAGAAATAACACACGTCAACCAGTCATTTCTCACCTTATTCGGGTACAGCAAAAAAGAAGAAATCATTGGTGCTCCTCCTTTAAAAACCTTAGTACACCCTGATGATTTTAAAAGTGTGCAAAATGCTCGGAATAAAAGAGTTATTAACGGAAAAACAAGTATTCCATTTGTAAGACAATTAAAGAAAAACGGAACTTTATTTACCAATGAAGTGCATGCCTCTTCCATCTATCTAAATGGTGAACCGCATATTCAAGTTATAACAAGAGATATATCAAATCGTTTACTTTTAGAAGCTAAATTCGAACGGAGTGAAACGAAATTTAGAGATGTTTTTGATTCAATGATTGACCTTTTTCTTAGAGTTAATAATGATGGAGTTATGGAAATGGTTAGTCCTTCTGTATTTCATATTACGGGCTATAAAGCAGATGAGATTATTGGAAAAAAAGCGAAGGATTATTATGAAAACTCGAAGGACAGGGATAATTTAATAAAAATAGTACAGGAAAAAGGTTTCTGTCACGGTTTTGAAGCGGCAATAATTACCAAGGAAGGTATACGTAAAGTACTTTCAATTAATGCTAGAATTTATTCTGACTCCAACGGAGAACCCCGTGGTATTGAAAGTATTTCAAGAGACATCACGAAACAAAAAGAAATCAAACAAAATTTAAGAAATAGTATCTCCGAGTTTAAAGATCTTTTTGAAAGCTCTGGAGATGAAATTTGCTTAATAGAGCCCAATAGTATGAAGATTGTAAAGGTTAATGAAACCTTATGTCATGTTACGGGTTACACTAAAAAAGAATTAGAGGGGAAAAAATTAACTGATTTTTTTCCAATGACTGAGCTTATTAAAAATACAGATCGGTTTAATAATGTACTTAAATATAAAACAGAAGTTTTTCAAACCCAACAAAAAAAAAAAATGCGGCACAACTTATCCTGTTGAGATAAAAGTAAAATTAATAAAGTATAAAGGTAAAAAAACCATTTTTGCTATTTTACGCGATATAACTAGGCGTATTCAAACAACCAAAAGAATTGCCCGATTTAGTCAGATATTCGAAGATTCATTAAATGAAATTTTTCTATTTGATACGAAAAGTCTAAAGTTTGTTCAAGTTAACAGTGTTGCACAAAAGAACTTGGGATATACCATGGAAGAGTTTTATAACTTGACTCCTGTGGACATAAAACCAATGTTTACAACCCAATCATTTAAAGAATTAATAAGTCCCTTATTAACGGGTAAAAAAAACAAATTGGTCCTAGAAACAGTGCACCAACGAAAGGACAAATCACTTTATAATGTGGAAGTCCATTTGCAAAAAAATGTACATGAAACTGAATCATTATTTGTCGCATTTATATTGGACATTACAAAAAGAAAACAAACAGAAAAAAAGAATGCAGTTTTTAACGCTATCTCTAATAAGCTTACTAGCAACTTGAGTTCTCATAATTTTTCTAAATATGTTTTTTCTGAAATTCAAAAAATAAAACTGTTCCCAAATGTATATATCTATAATTATGACGAATTAAAGAATGAAATTGCATTAATATTCAATGCCGAAAAAAACAAGATCAAAACAGATTTTCCTAATCCACGAAAAAACGGAAATGGACTTTCAGAATTTGTCATAAAAACAAAAAAAGGTTTATTATTAAATGGTGAAGAGGTAGTTGCATTTCATAAACAGAATAAATTAGAAACATATGGACATCTAGCTGAATCATGGGTGGGAGTTCCACTAATATTCGAGAATAGAGTTGTTGGTGTGCTTGTTACTAAATCCTTTCAAAAGAACAATGTCTTTACTAGTGAAGATCTAAATTTTTTATCATTTATTGGAACTCAAATTGGTTCACTGGTTGAAAGAGAGAAAGCCGAGAAAGAAATCAAACAATTTGAAAAGTATTTCTCTGTATCAATGGACTTATTATGCATTGCCGGAACTGATGGCTTTTTCAAAAAAATAAATCCTAAATTTTCTGAGGTTTTAGGATATTCAGAAAAAGAATTACTCTCTCGAGAATTTATTGATTTCATTCATCCTGAAGATGTTAAACTGACTCTCAAGCAAGTTGAAAAACTTTCAAGAGGAATTTCTACGATTAACTTTGTAAACAGATATAAATGTAAAAATAATGAATACAAGTGGTTCATGTGGACCAGTATTTCTGATCCTGAGAGCAATATGATTTACGCAGCAGCTCGTGATATAAGTGAACAAAAAAAATCTGAAGAGATTTTAACCTCTTTAACCAATATTCAGGATACATTTATTGAGGATGCCTCTACAGAAGAAACTTTTGAAAAAATACTTAAGACCTTGCTAAATTTTACGCGTAGTAAACATGGCTTTATTGGAGAAGTTCTTTATAATGCTGATGGCACGTCATACTTTAATACCAATGCTATCACAAGTGCCTCAGAAGATAGTGAATCTTCAAGTTATCACGAAAAAAATGGAGAACTAGACTTAAGGTATGAGTATATGAAATCATTATTAGAACAAGTTATAAATAATGAGAATCCAGTAATTGTTAACGATTTAAATAGTAACGATAAAACAACTGTCCCCTCTTCTGAAAACATTCAATTAAATGGCTTTATGGGGATACCATTTTACAAAAAGAATAAATTGGTAGGAATTGTTGGCCTCGCAAATAAACCTAGCGGGTATAGCCAGAAGGACGTTGACTTAATTGCTCCTTTTTTAGCGACATGTTCCACACTTATAAAAGCTCACCAGGATAATAAGAAAAGAGAAAAAGCAGAAAGTGAAGTAAGTAAACTGGCTGACATTGTATCCTATTCAAGTGACGCTATTATTAGTACAGATCAAAATGGAACAATATTGAGTTGGAATACTGGTGCTGAAAAAATATTGGGATATTCAAGAAATGAAATAATAGGAACTTCTATAGACACATTAAAGTCCCGCTCTTTAAGAGAAGCATATCGTACTGCAATTAATGAAGTTAGAAACGGAAAACGTCATGAAAGGTACGAAACACTTAAACTCAAAAAAGGGTATGTAGTCAGGTATCTAAACATGTCAATTTTTCCTTTAATTGATGAAAATGGAAATGTAAAAGGAATTTCTAGCATATTAAGAGACATTACTGATCAAAAAACGGCTCAACAAGCCAAAGAAGAATTTGCCAATATGCTAGAAAATGAGGTAAGCGAACGTACCAAGGATTTAAGAATTGTGCAAAAGAGATTAGAATTGAGTTTGGAAAAGGAAAAAATACTGGGAGACTTAAAATCTAGATTTGTCGCTACCGCATCACACCAATTCAGAACACCATTAGCTGTTATTCAAGCTAGTATTGGAATTCTTGATATGCAGAAAGATCTTATGACTAACCAATTCCAACCAAAATTCGAAAAAGCATACACTCGAATCATTGACCAAATTGGCCGAATGACTAATTTGATGGATGAGGTTTTAATACTAGGAAAAATAAATGACGGAAAAATAAAACCAATATTGAAACCTGTTAGTCTCATAAAACTATGTAGGGAGGTTTCCGCAAACTATAATCAAATTCAACCTGATGGACGAAAAGTAACGATCAAAATAAATGGTACTCCTGAATCTGTCTTATTGGATGAAAAATTATTTGAACAAGCATTATCCAATTTAATTTCTAACGCGTTTAAATATTCTGTTGGCCAATTGGGGCCATTAATAACCATTTCCTTTAAGGATAATCATTCTCAAATTTCAGTAAAAGATTATGGAATAGGAATTCCTAATAGAGATTTACATCATCTTTTTGAACCTTTTTACAGAGCATCAAATGTAAACGAAGTTACTGGAACAGGTTTAGGATCTGCCATTGCAAAAGAGTATATTGAATTAAATGGAGGAATAATTAACGTTAAGAGTGAACTAAAAATAGGATCAGAATTTATTATAACTTTAAAAAAATCATAGAGATGGAGCAATTACTTATTGTCGAAGACGAACAAGGAATAAGAGAAACACTTCAAGACATTCTTGAATTAGCTGGTTATCAAGTATTAACAGCGAAGGACGGAAGGGAGGGATACGAATCAATTATTGCTAATGCCCCAGATTTGGTACTTTGTGATGTAAACATGCCTGAACTAGATGGTTTTGAATTACTTGGTGCAATTAACCAACGTTTAAGTAACGAAATTGTGCCCCCATTTATTTTTCTAACAGCTAAGGTCGAAAAGCAAGATATTAGACAAGGAATGGGACTAGGTGCAGATGATTATATTCTCAAGCCATATGAATATTCTGATGTATTAAGAACAGTTAGATTAAGATTAGACAAACGGAAGAAATTACTGAATAACCAGGAAGTTTCCTCTCCTGGTCTTGCACAAAATACTTTTAACAAACTAGCTATTCCTTGTGACGAAGGTTTAGAATTGGTTTCTTTTGATAAAATCATAAAATGTCAAGCAGATAGAGCTTATTGCATTTTTCATCTTGTAGGTGGTCATAAAATACTTGTTTCAAAACCAATGAAAGAGTTCGAAAACGTCCTTATTTCCAATCAGTTCATTAAAGTTCACAAGTCAACAATAGTTAACATAAAATTTGCAGAAAAGTTTATCCGTGGTAAAAGTGGGCATTTGGTAATGTCGGACAATTCAATTGTATCTGTATCATTAAGAAAAAAAGAAGAATTGATAAAATTGCTTAAATCTCAAAATTAAACACGAAAAATCTACTTTAGATAATTAAATTGTACTGTTGGGAAGTTCAGCCCATTGATTTCAACAATTCATTGTTAAGTTTCGAAAAAAATGGTATGTCTGAAATAATTACAATACTAGTGGTTGAAGATGAACAATTCATTCGTGAAGCTATTTGTGAAATTCTAGCTTTTAATGGTTACGAAACAAGAGCTGAAGCGAATGGTATAGATGGTTTAAGAACTGCTATAATCACTAAACCTGATTTGATATTATGTGACGTTATGATGCCAAAGTTTAGCGGCCTACAAATGTTAAAAGCATTAAGAAAAAATAGTGAAATTGAAAATACTCCCTTTATTTTTCTCAGTGCCTTAGCAAGCATGGAAGATTTACGCAAAGGAATGAATCTAGGAGCTGATGATTATTTAGTAAAACCATTCGACCGCCATGAATTATTAAATATCATATCATTAAAGCTCAATAAGTCTATAAAAGAAAAAAAATATCAAGAAAAGCAGTATAAGGAAACCGTTGATAATCTCGAAAATAAGGTAGAAAAAAAAACAAAAAATTTTCGTCACAGTTTAGATCGAGCAAAAAATATTCAAAACGTTATTTTGCCTAGTAAGGAAAAAATGGTAGAATTGCTTCCTCAACACTTTAATTTTTACAAGCCTAAAGATGTAATTTCTGGTGACTTTTATTTGGTCAGAAAAATTAAAGATCATACAATCATTGCCGTTGCTGACTGCACAGGACATGGAGTTCCAGGAGCTCTTATCTCGATTGCGTGCTATACAAGTATTTGCAGAGCAATTGATCAGTTTGGTTTGAATAATTCGGCAAAAATATTAACGGAGACAAACAAAAACCTCGTTAATTTCATGAATCAAAACCGACGCAGTTCGTTGCATGATGGTATGGATATTGCACTCTGCATTATAGATCATAAATCTAATCTAATTCGATTTGCTGGAGCAAAACGACCACTATATATGATCAGCAAAGACAATAGTTTTAAATACGAAAACGTAACGAATGATCGACTTCGATCAATTGCCAATGATAAAGGAGGGGTTCTCTATGAAATTAGAGGTGGAATTTACTCCATAGGAACTCCGGAATATGACTTTAACGTTCAAGAGCAAATTTTCAAATATCAAAAAGGAGATATAATCTATCTCAGTTCAGACGGTTATGTTGATCAATTTGGAGGAGAGTTAAACCGAAAATATAGTTCAAAAAAACTAAAGAAACTCTTGTTATCAACGTATAACGAAAAAACTGAAAAACAAGGACAATTATTGGAAAGCGCTTTTGAATCCTGGAAAGGGAATGAAGAACAGACTGATGATGTTACTATAATGGGAATAAGGCTCTAAGAATCGCTCAATTTATTATCTTATAATATAGGCTACTCCTAATAAGGTTTCCACCTTTTATCTCAGCCAATTTATATTTTCTAAAGCTGTAAAATGGTTGCAAACAATTTATTCAATAAACTTTGTTTCATTCTTGGCTAATTTTGGTCTACCCTACTCTATCTTTGCCATAGGTATAATAAATTTTGAATTAGAAATAAATAGACCTGGTTGAGATCTTCTTTTAATCAGTTAAATATTTCTCCACTTAATAATTGCTCTTTCTCTGCATATTTAACTCATTCTTTCATTTCAATACGCAGGCATTCTAATTCAAAAAAAAGATTCTGAATATTCTCTATTCTTTGAAAAACTTGTTCTCAGAAAATGTCCATTGATTGTTTGATGAAATGGATAATTCTGAATGCTATCAACCACTCAATTTTTAGTTAATGGTATCCGCAAAAACAACTTAATTTTGTTTTCTTATAACCGCTCTATTTTTTCATACGGAATATTGATCGATATAGTCCAACCACTCCAAACATATATATTCTAAAAACACCTTATTAGTTATGCCCCTTACATTGCGAAGCGTAAACAATAGTCGCTCTAAAAACCTTTTGCCAATACCTCACTTCAAAGGTCTATTCTATTATAATAATCAAAAAAAAGACCACCCTAATGTAAATCAGGATGGTCTTTCAACTATTTTAAATACTATCTATTTTCGCATATTTTTTCCTTTTTTGTGATTAACGCTTTACAATTTTCTTAGTAACTGTAGTTGCTCCACTATGCAGTTGCATAAAATAAACACCATCAGCTAATGACTGTAAGTCTAAAGCTTTTTGATTTGTTCCAAAACCGTTTTCAACAACGTCTCCATTAATAGAATATATTTCATAATTGAAATTACCCGTATATGAAATAGTCACTAAATCATTAAATGGATTTGGATAAATTGCTAACGAAGAATTCTCTTCAGTTTCCACACCAAGTTGACTATCGATATTGGCTACATGAGTTTGTTCACATAATCTTGAGTCTCTGACAATCACCATATATTCTCCAGCACTCGCTCCGAATAAATCTTCGTTATCATCAAAGTCACCCGTACCATCATTGCTCCAATCAAATGTATAAGAAGGTGTTCCTCCAGAAACCACAATGTCCATTGATCCATCTCCACCTGCAATTTCATCAGACATAATACAGCTTATATTTATTTCTTCGTTCATATTCACAGATACAAAACTTGAATTAGAGCATCCGTAAATATCAGTTCCAATTACTGAATATGTAGTAGTTCCAGTTGTAAATGAATTATATAACTCTCCATCAATTACGTCCATATCCCAAACATAAGTAGCTGCCCCTATACCAGAGAAAGTTATTGACTCTCCATAACAAACTGAATCTTTATTTACTGTTGCAACAACAACTGGTAATAAATGCATTGTAGCCTCAATAGAAGCAGAGTTTCCGCATCCATTTTCATCTATACCAGTAACAGTATAAGTAGTAGTTTCAATTCCACCTGGGGTGTATTCTTCTCCGTCAACAACACCCATATCCCAGCTAAAATCAACAAGGCCAACTGCAGTAAAGACAAATGTTTCACCAATACAAATGTTTGCGTCATCCACACTTGCAATAATAGTAGGTAACGGATTAATCATAAGATCTACAGAAGCAAAATTTTCACAACCGTTTTCATCTGTACCTGTTACAGTGTACAAAGTCGGTCCATCAGTGATTGGAGAAAATGCTACACCATCCGTTGCCCCGACATCCCAACTGTACGTACTCGCTCCACTCCCTGTCAATGTGACATCAGAACCAAAACAAATTGTATCAATGTCAATTGCTGCAAATACTTCTGGTAATCCGTGTACTGTTATATCAATTGAACTTACACCTTCACATCCATTACTGTCAACTCCTACAACAGTATATGTTGTAGTTCCTTCACTTGTTGGGGTCACAAATTCGCCATCCTCAATGTCCATATCCCAATCGTATGTTTCAGCGCCTCCTCCTGTAACAATAAATGATTCTCCGAAGCACATTTCTACGCCTGATGATAAAATATTGATAATTGGTAATACATTCACAATAACTTCAATAGAATCAATACCTGTACAACCACTTGCATTAGTTCCTGTAACATAATAATAATAAACACCGTCTTCAGGCACAAAAGTCTCACCATCCTCTACACCTATATTCCAAGCATAAAAATCGGCCCCTTCTCCAGTCAAAATGATAGAATCACCTGAACAAATTTCTGAATCACTAACTGTTGCTTCAACGATTGGTGAACTGTTCACATGAAGATCAATCGAATCCTTATTAGAACATCCATTGGCGTCAGTTCCTTTAACCCAATACCAACTTGTTCCTAGCTCTGGTATAAATTCCTCACCATCAATCACTCCCCCCATCCAATCGTATGTAATGCCACCTTCCCCTGACAAGGCTACTATTTCACCTTCACATAATTCAGTTTCAGCAGTTGCAATGGAAATTGCTGGTAGTTCAAAAACTTCTATATCAATTGAGAATGAACAATCATTAATATGATTACTCGTTGCTGTAAAAGTTGTAATCCCAACAGATGGATAAAAGGCAACTCCGTTCACAACTCCTTCATCCCAAGTTACAGTTCCTCCATTTAAAGAAGTTACTTCCAAATTTAATAGTTCTTCTGCACACAATTCTGATGTGTAAATAGCAGGTATTAACTCATCACAAACCACCTCTATTTCGTCATCTACATCTACTAGAGTAGACAAGTTGTTGATCGGTATTTCACCCGTTCTATTGTCTATTAATGAACTTCTATTTTCAAAATCATCACTTACTTCCTTATTTTCAGTGTCAATTATACTGATCACGTTTGGAGTAATACTGTTAACAAAAGTTTCTGTGTAATCACACGTGCTATCTATTGCGAGACAGGTTCCTCCTGTTAAGCTAAGTGCCGCGGTAAATAATAATGTAGTTATTGGTTTAATCATGATTTTTGTTATTTAGTTTATAAAGTAGGGGGCGCTTTTATATTCCCTTTTAACGCATTTATTTTGTCATTTTTTGAATAAGCTCTGTTAAAGAATTTTCTATAAAGTGAATAATTTGATAGGAACTTTGAAATTCAAAACAGTGCCCATGAATTAAGCATTTGTTGAACCAAAACTATGAATGAAATAAATCATTTTGGTTTGAAAAACTTCCAATCAGTGCGGATTAGCTTCCTAACGAAAAGGAACCTCCCTCCCCTCAACACCAAGACTTATTTCGTCAATCACACACCTATATATGCATTAGTTTTTTGGGAAAGAAAAAGAGCACGATAGGAAATAGCTGCTAGCCCAATCAACTCGTCTCAAATATTTTTACAAAACAAAACAATTAACAAAACCATACTTTATGAAACAGTTTATACTAACACTCCTACTTTTTGCAAGCGCGTATTTTTCTCAAGTTTACTCACAGGACACCGAAAGTGATAAAAAAATTTGGGCAACGTTTAACGATAATTCAATCTTACCCGAACTTCATAACGGACAACTCGTTTCTAGTTCTACAGGTTTACAGCAAATAATTGATCAATACAACATTAAAACTTGTGTCCAAATTTTAGCAGACTCAAGAAAAGAAGAACTTTTAAAGGTGTACGAAATAAGTTGTGATTGTGATCAGAATGAATTAATTGCTGTATTATCTGAAAACGTTGAAAGTATTACGGGCATAGAACCTGCTCCAGAATATGAATTATTATACATACCTGATGATTATAATATAGCCTTTGCTGAAGATTATGCCTTAGATTTGATTGATGCACAATATGCATGGGACTACACGCTAGGCGACTCAGCTGTTGAGATTGCTATTTCTGATTCAAATTTTGATTTGGATCATCAAGAATTAATTGGCACTACTACTTATATTCACTCACCATTGACGCATCCAAACCTTTATCATGGAACAGCTGTTGCAACAATAACCGCCGGGAACACAGACAATAGTATTGGAAAAAGCTCCATTGGAGCGAATTGTTCACTTCAGTTATACTCTATGTCCTATTCGCATTTTCTGACAGCAACTTACAGTGGAGCAAAAATTATTAATGTAAGCTGGACTTCTGGTTGCTATTATAGCACATACTATCAAAGTATTATTGATGAGGTTTATGAAAATGGGACAATTATTGTGGCTGCCGCTGGAAATGGAGGAACTTGCGGTGGTGCAGAAAATCATGTTTACCCAGCTTCATTAAATCATGTAATTTCAGTATCAAGTGTAGGGCCGTTAGATAATCATGAACGATCTATTGGTGACCCAACAACTACTCACCAACATAACGATTCTGTTGACATTTGCGCACCTGGTTATGATGTTGCCTTAACAGTTATTGATGGTTGGTACTTAACAGGAAATGGCACCTCATTTGCAGCACCAATGGTATCTGGTACTATTGGTCTTATGTTGTCAGTAAACCCTTGTTTAACACTTGAGGATATTGAATACATTTTAGATTCTACAGCCTATAATATTGACACGATTAACCCTGCATATGCAGGAAAGTTAGGAGCAGGGCGTTTGAATGCTGGCAGAGCAGTTCAAATGGCCGCAGAACATCAAACGTTTAACATTGATATGACTACAGCACATGGTTGTTTACCAAACCCTGGCTCAGCTTCAATAATCCCAATTTTTGAAGAAGGAACTTTACCGTTTACAGCATTATGGAGTAATGGAGACACAACATTAACTGCGGAAGTATTAGAATCAGGAATTTATTCAGTTCTTGTATCTGATAGTAAAGGTTGTATTAGTAAAAAAGATGTAACTATTACAGTTTCGGAAGAGCTTATTGTTAATGAAACTCTCACAAATATTGCGTGTTACGGAGATACGACTGGTATCATTGATCTTTCAATTGACGGAGGTACAGCACCATATACCTTCGACTGGTCCAATGGAAGTGATTTAGAAGACCTAGTAGATTTAGCAAGTGATACATACTCAGTTTTAATAACTGATGTTAACGACTGCAATTTAATAGACTCATTTGAAATTAATCAACCTGAAGAGCTATTACTTGAACTAGAAGTATCAAGCGTTTATGACGACTTTGCTTCAAGTGAAATTGATTTATCGGTGAATGGTGGTGTTGCACCTTATGAATATTTATGGAATAATGGAGATGAGACTGAAGATGTTTACGGTCTTGATGCTGGCCTATATAATGTGCTTGTTACAGATTATAATGGTTGTGAGAAATACGAAGAAGTAAATGTTTTTGGTCCAGTATTAGGTTTAGATTTTGCTGATGAACTTGAAATTCATGTTTTTCCCAACCCGAGTACTGATGGTACGGTGAATTTAACTTGGCAAACTAGCAGTGTGAGTCATATTCAAGTTTCAGACGCTCAAGGTAAAATAGTATATACTTATGAAGTTAACTCCAACCAACAGCAGTTATCAATTCAAAACCTTTCAAGTGGATTGTATGTCGTTAGAATTATGAATGGACAACGTGAATTGGAAACAAAAAAAGTAATATTATTATAAAAAACACTAATAGTCTTAAGTTAGGATAGTTCTGGTTAAAAAGGGTTCCAGAGCATAACAAAGGTTGTCTGAAAATTACTTTCAGGCAACCTTTTTTTATGAGGATTATTCAATGTCATTTAAACTAGACGTAGTAGAAGAAATCGAGAGTAGTTTACTCTCCTGGAGCACTAAAAAACACGAAATTCAAGCATGATCCATAATTGTACATTGCTAAGAAAATATCGTATCCTTAATTAGGAGAATCAAATAGGCCAAAAAGCCAAGTATAGAAACTATTGATACTAGCGCAATAGGTTAAATTTTAGAATAGCAAAAAGCCTTTTTGCATAAGGACGTCGAACAATTAGATAAGAAAGTTTTGACCTTGACGATATGCCTGATCTAGCTGAAAAGGAGTATTAATTAATGCGGCAAGCATCTGATAAGGTTATAATAAACTCAGAGCCTTTACCAACTTCACTAATTACTTTAATTGTTCCGCCATTCATTTCTATATACTCCTTAGCAATAGAAGTTCCTAGACCTGTTCCTGATATAAACTCAGCATTTTTCGCTCTAAAGAACGGCTCAAAAAGATTTTTTAGTGCCTCTTTAGGAATACCAATTCCATAATCTTTCACTATCAATTCAATTTCAGAGCCAAAGATTACTTTAAATTCTAAGACAGAATTTTCATCAGAATATTTATACGCATTTGAGACCAAATTCGAGATCGCATGTTCCATTAGTTTTGGATCTAACATTAACATTTCTGGAGTCCCTTCATAAGTAAATTCCAAATTGCACTTTTTTAAGAAAATTTCGTTGTAATTTGTAATAACCTTATGACATAACTCTAATAGGTTTGTAGGCATTTTGACAGCCTTTATGTTTCCTTCAGTTATTTTTCCTAAGCTTAACACATCATTCATTAATGAAACCATCTTTTCAATTTGTCCATTCACTCTGCCTATTACACGGTCAAACACCAGTTGCATATCCTTATCTAACAAATGACGTTGGATTGTAAGAATATCCATACTAGATTGAATAACGGTTAGTGGTGTCCTGAATTGATGTGAAGCTGTTGCTACAAATTTTGATTTGATGCTACTTAGTTCTTTTTCTTTTTCCAAACTAATAGCAAGTTTTTTTCTGGCAAGCGACAATTCAACTGTTCTGTTCGCGACACTTGTTTCCAATTCTTCTGTAAAGGCCTCTTTAATACGTTCCATCTTTTTGGCCTCTGTAATATCCATTACTATGGACAATACACCGACAAATTCGTTATCTACGTCTAGCACAGGAGAGGCGCTAAATTTGAACCACTTTGTGTCACCCGACTTTGTTTTTAATGACAAATCATATTGTTCAAATTCTCCTTTTTTGCGTTCTTCAACTTTTTCGCGTAGCATAGGAATATCGTCTTGATCTGCAAGCAAAAAATAACCTTGTTTCCCTATCAACTCTTCAATACTGTATTCCAACATTTTACAAAAGGAAGGGTTAACTGTAATAATTACTCCTTCTGACGTTGTCAAAAGAAAACCTTCATTGATTCGTTCAAATAAAGAACGATATTTGGATTCACTTTCTTCTACACTTCTTAAAAGTTCAACTTCATTCGTTATATCATAATTCAGTCCAATCATTCGAAAAGGAATGCCTTCAGTGTTTTTTTCAACAATAGCATTTGCTTTTATATGCTTAATTTCTCCATTTTTATGGATAATTCTGAATTGAGTATCAAACTTTTTATTCCCATCAATGGAATCTTGCAATAATTGTGTCGTGCCTTCTACATCCTCCGGATGCGCTGTTTTTTCCCAGGCTTCAAAATTTTCTGCAAATTCCCCTTTTTCAACATCAAAAATCTCATACATATTATCATCCCAACTCAAATTATTTTCAATGAAATCCCAATTCCAAATCCCAATTTTCGCTGCACTTGTAGCCAGCCTCAATCTTTTAGATGTTTCTTCCTTTGCAGCTTGAGCTTCTTTATTTTCAGTAATATCAATGACCATGGCCACAAAATTAAGTACCTCCCCCTGCTTATCTAAAATAACAGAAACCCTTAGGTCAATCCATTTGATATTCTTGTTTTTAGTGATGTATCTTTTTTCTAAATTGAAAGTATTGATTTTCCCAGATAAGATTTTGGATATATAGCTCATATCTTTTTCGACATCTTCTGGATGTGTAAATTGCGAAAAATGCATTCCAATTAGCTCACTCTCATCTTCATACTCCAATATTTGAAGAAACATATGATTTAATGATTCTATTTCTCCATTTTTATTTGCATAAGCAATACCAACATTAGCGTAATCAATAATATTGCTCAACTTATTAGAAGTATTTATTAGCTCTTGTCTTGTAATTATTAAATCGCTTATATCTCTAGCAACTCCATATATAAGACCTGACGAAAGATCAATACTTGTTGTCCAAGACAAATGTAAATAATTGCCATTTAGACAACGGAACCTATTTACATGCGAGGAAGAAATCTTATTTGAAGAAAGGCCATTGATTTCTTTTAACATTTTATCCAAATCCTCTGGATGAACGAGATCAGCTAATGATTTATTAAGTAATTCACTTTCATTGTATCCGAGAGTTTCTGAAAACCTTGGGTTTACTTGAAGAAAGTTCCCCTCCGCATTTGTGATGCACATGAGATCCGTAGAAACTGAGAAATAGCGTTCGTATGCCCTAACTTCACGAATATATTGAATTTGCTCTATCTCTGTTACGCTTTTACTCGCTATTGCATTCAATATAGAAATTTTCTTGTCAGAATCGTCAATTGGTTTTGAATCCATTAAAACAATAAGACCAATTGGAACACCATCCTTGATAAGCGGGATTCCAATATAACTGTTGACGTTGAGTTTAACTAAATCTACATCCTTAGGAAAAAGTTCTTGAACATTCTCTAAATAAATACATAATCCATTCTCATAAACATTCTGACAAGGGGTGTGTTCTAATGAGTAAGAGAAGTCATCCATAATTACTCCGTTTTTCGAAAAACTGATAGTCTCGACTATATTTTTGTCCGAAAAAAACTCACCTATAAATGCATATTTAATCCCAAAATGAGTACATAGTAAATTGGCTATTGTATTGAAATAATCTTTACCTCCTACGGTTGTGCTAACCTCCAAAATAGTATTTAGTTCCTGTTCAATATTTTTACGTTCAGTATTATCCATACAAACACCTAACATTCCAGTAACATTTCCTGCAGTATCTGTAATAACCTGCCCCCAACTTCTAATATATCTTTTATTGTTTTTGAATGTTGTGATGCTATATTCATTCATGAAAGTACCTTTAGCTTCAATAGCCTCCTCTATAGAATTCACAGCTTGATTTCTACTTTTTTCATCAATGGTGTTTATATAATCCTCGTAACTAGGTTCATAATTTAATTCAACTTCAAAAATTTCTCGTAAAAGATAATCCCACACAACCTTTCCTGTTGAAAGGTTGAAACGCCAAATTCCTGTTTTGGTCATTTTGTTGGTTTGGACGAGTAGATTTTTATAAGCAGAATTTAGATCTTCGCTCTTTGTTTTTTGTGCGATAAAACGTTGCGTTAATCTTGTCGAGATATCTCTAATTTGATCGATATCTTTTTCATCAATAAACTCATCCACCCCCATTCGAAATAATGATATTATTTCTTTATCAGGAACCGATTTACCAATATAGATAAATGGAGTTTGATGAAAATTAATTTTGCATATGGATAGGGAATCCGTATGCTTTAAGTTGTTATAGTATGAAATTATGGTGTGTATATCACCATTTTCAATTTGATCAACTAAACTGATTGAATCATTTGCTTTGATTAGCGTAGCTTCAGAAAGCAAATCTTCCAGTTTCAGGAATATTGTTTCACCGCTCGGCGTATTATCACCCAGGTATAAAATTCGAGTTTTCATGGTTTACAGTTGTATTAGTAGCAAAATAGACAATTAACCAAGTTGAGTAGAAGTTAAATAAAAAAAATGATGTAACGATTAAATTATGACAAGAATCGTTTTTATTTTCAATATCTAAGGAAAAGTGGCATTTGAACAAATAGATCCGCAGCATTATTGTTGTAGTATTTTGAAATTATTTATAATTCATAATTGATGTAAATATATTTTAGCTTATTAATAGTGGTATTTACAATAGTGTTTTCTCATTTGACACTCCCCTGACCTTGCTCAGTGCAACACATGAAACACTGAGCATATAAAGTACTCCATAGATTCTTCAATATATGGAGCGTATCAGCTTCTTACAAGACCAATTTCATGGTAAGTTGTTCCTGCTTAGTTTGAATAGTAATAATGTGAAGCCCTTTTAAATTGCTTGGGATAGTTATTATATTACTTCCTGCATTTAATAATAATTCTGTAGAAAACACTACATTTTGACCAAGTACATTTGTTAGTGTAATTGAAGTAAGAGATTCTACATCATTTATAGCAGTAATATCTACTATGTAGCCCATTTGTTTTATGGATAAATTACTGACTTCATTTATGTTATTCGAATAAATCCCGTTGTCATTATTTGTTACTTCTGCATTACTTAAAATAAGGTCAAATCTGTTTCCATACTCATCCTTCTGCTTTCCTGTTTCGTAATAAAAGATATAGTTGTTTTCTTTTAAATTTGTCGTTTCTCCAGTGTTCTTATCATAAAGAAGTATTCTCTTGTAATTTCTGAAATTTGCCCAATTATCGGCACTTATAGTATAATATCCTTCATTTTGAATTGTTGTAGCTAACGGAAAAGATTTGTCTCGTCCATCATTACTTATGTAATTTTTACGGAGCAGCTCAGTTTCTTTAAAAGAGATTGATGGCCCTTTTGCCTTGTCATTTGAAAAATGGCGAATGTCCAAAGAATCATCTAAGTCATCATTTGCATTCATATTTTCTTCAAGAATTGCCGCGCAGTAATAGGTTGAGTTATTTTCCTTTAAAGTTATTTGTAGCGATTCGTCAACTCCTTCTGAACTACGAATATATGTTGCATTAGCATCTGTTTTAGCTGATTGTCTAAACGTAATCGTTCCTGCGCTTGTTGCAAAAATCCAAATACCTTGTCCAGTCGCCAATAAACCCTCTGAAGTAATTTCAGGAATACTTGATGATCCTGAAGTCTGATCGTACCATTGATATACTCCACTCGCTGCATCATAAACGTAAAAGTATTTACTAACAGAACTCGATTTATCAAGACTAGCATAGGCTATAGGTGAAGCATAAGGGTTACCAATTGTGGTCCAACCAGTGTTGTATGCACCAACAATATCTGTTGAAGTATTTAAAGTTCCGGTAGAGGTTAAAGTAGTTCCACCAAAGGCTTCTAAATCTGACCCAACAAAAAGATTATAACCTTTAGTATTAGTAATTGGTTCATAACTATTAATCACATTTACTTCAATTCCGTGATTTGTAAAACGTACTGATTTAAAACAAGGATCTTCAGGTTCGTAGGCACATCCATCAGGAAATCCAGGGCCGCTCATTGCTAGATCAGGATCCCAATCATCAAATGTGCTTCCTATTACAGGAGAGCTTAAATCTCTCCAATCTGCCAATCCAGGTGGCATAAATCTTTCTACAGAAAACTCCCCTGCTAAAGTTGCGGGAGAAATTATTTCTCCTATTCTACCGCCTGTTGAAGGCCCTGTAGATGTCACAATAAATTTACATGATGGTGCAACAACCATATTTCCTAAGTTTGGAAATAAAGTTCCATTCAATAAAAATGCGTCTCCAGTAAATCGAACATCATCTGTACTTGAATTATTGATAACCACATCATTTAAAATAACATCAGTTAATGCACTAGCAGCCAATGTTACATTTTGAGCAGCACTTCCGATTAATAATACTGTTCCACCTGTAAAATTAACAGAACCGTTAATTCCCCAATCACCTCGAATATTAAGGTTTACAGCATCACTCATTTCAAGTGTGCCGTTTTCAGAAACTGTAAGTTGATCGGCAGAAGCATTAATATCAATTTGTACGGTTGTAAAAGGGTCGATATAAACTTCATCATTAATATTTGGAATGCAAGTACAATCCCAAGTTGCTGGTTCACTCCAATTACCGTCAGTAATAGAATGAATTTCTAGTATTTCTTGAATTCCGGCCAAAGTAAAATAGTCTCCGTCGTTTAAGTCAACGGCGAATGATACACTAGACGTTATAGGATCATATGTTCCTGTTATTATAGTTGCATCTGTAAATACTCCATCATCATCAACCAATAATCTATATTCATCTGGTGTTGAAAAATCATCTAGTCCAAGTTTAAAGTTCAGTTGCACAACACCTAACTCACCTGTTTCATCTAAGCGCCAAGTACGTTCTAACCGCTTATGTTCTGGCAATGATACTGGAAGATCAATTTCATTGTATTCACTAGTTGGGAAATCAGTATGAGCAACCAAATAATAATCACCAAAATCTAAACCAGCAGCTCCAGAAAGTTCCAAAACACCTGAACCTTGCGCTTCGTTTTGAATATTCACACCGTCATTAGCAAGTCCTATTAATCCAAAAGAGTGAGTCGCTTCAAAAGCATAATGATCAACAGGAATTGCCATATTGTATTTTGCGCCTAAGTAATTCTCCACCATTATCCGTTCCAAATCTGTCAATGCACTATTAAAAACAATAACCTCCGAAATTTCACCAGTAAATGTGTATCCGCTTACAGTTAAAGGATTTCGATTTCCAATGAAAACATTATTATGTCCTGAGGGAACAGTGTAAGCCACTGTTTTACTCATTTCTAAATCCCCTTGATTAAAGGTTTGATGCTGTGTAGGGGTAATGTGGGTTGAAAAAAATGAAGGTCCTGGTGGATCCGTAAATCGTACCCATTTTATTGTAGGTGAATAATGTGCGCTTAGGATTGTATTCTGCCCATTATTCATATATGTTCGCCACTTTTTGATATTTGAAGTGTAAGATGATGTAATTAACATATCACTTGACGTGGTTGTTCTATCGTATACTATGAAGTAGGTTATGTTTGAAGATTCTAAGGCTGCAATTGAGCTTGACTCCATAATATCATTAACACCGTCGAATACTAGTGAAGGAACTCCGTTAATTCCACTCGTTGAAAAAACGGGCCTTTTACTTGACACATCTTGCGTAAAATTAGATCCGTTACCAGATAAATCTCCCCATATAGCAACTGGAGATCCATCCGTATAATTTAATGAATGAGCATCCAACCAAATTTGATTATTACCTATATTACCTGCGCCTCCAGGTCCTGTCTGCGCAATGGCAAAATTATAACTCATGGTTAAACTGAGGAAGATCACTTTGTATTTATTATATAAACGCATTTGAATAGGATTTAAAATGATTACTGTTCTAATTTCCCTGAAAAATACAGATGAATAAGACTTCTTTTTCTTTGTGTTTTCCGTATAGACCTTTTGAGTTTCCGAATAGAACAGTCTCGCCATTCAAAAGCATAGCGCCTAAAAAACACATTGCGTTAATTTAATATTGGTCTTTAGGAAACTTATTTTAAAGGATTGGTCACAGACTCTTTCCGTTGGGAAGAAGTGTGACCTTTTAGCATTTTTTATCTCGTATTATGGGGAAGTTTCAACATAATTTAAAGGTATGACCGCTACAAAATCTATTCTAAACATTAGAGCTATAATTCTATTATCATTCTCCATGTGCCTTTCTCAAACAGTTTTCTCAATTACAACAACGTGGCTTGGTACCACAAACTCCTCATGGGGAGATGCAAGTAATTGGGACAACGGAGTACCAGGTATTTCTGATATTGTCATTATTTCAGCTGCATCAAACTACCCTTCAATTCTAGCCAATCAAACAATTGCTGGTCTAACTTTAAATAGTGGAACTTCAATTAATTTAAACAGTTATAAATTAACTGTCACTGGAACCACTTCAATTGAGTCTGCAACAGTGAATGGCAGTGGATTATTAAAAATTACAGGAGGAACTAGTCATCTAATTAAATCTTCAACAGTAAATACTCCATTCAACTTGACAATGGATGGATCTTCAGGAACATCTTATATTGATGATAACACCTTTAATAATCCCGTAATAATCGTCAAAAAAGGAACTGGTGGAAATTTTTATACCGGAAAAAGTTCCTCAACTACAATTGGAGACACATACAATGATGATGTTACCCTTGCCGATTCATCATCTTCTGGAAGCCTTTACTTCTGCTATGATGGAGTCAACAATATAACTGGGGACGTCTCCTACCAAAACATTTCAACGACAACTTATTTGTTTGATCGAAGCACCACCACCATTACGGGTGATTTTACGTATGATCACAATGAAGTAACGACTACACTATATACCACCTATAATACAGCTGCTGATTTAACAATAACTGGAAATTTTGAGCTTACAGGTATTAATGGTCACTTTTATTTTGGGCATGACAGTAATTCATCTTCCATATCTGGTGCTCTCACATTGAGACGTAGTAGCGGTAATTACAATACTTACATAAAGAATGTTTCAAATTCAACAACTGGAGGGGATATAATATTTGAAGACGTTAATGCACTGATTGTCAAAGATTGTTCTTTAGTTCTTGATTCTATGCACCTTGATGACTGCAATACAATTACTTTTAATACTAATACTGTAACTGCTAATCATGGTTTAGTTGATTTAAATACTTCTAGTGCTGCACATTATTATTGCTATAGTAATAATTTAACAATTTCAAATATGTACTATTCCACTTCTGGAACATCAGGTTATTTGCATACAGGAACAAATGGCACAACTTCTACATTATATGGCGATACGCATGTTGGAAATGTTTATGCGTGGGGGACAGGTTCGGGAGGAATCATGTACTTCGCAAGTAGAGGAAGCAATAGCATAAGTGGAAATCTTGATATTATAGCAAGTGGCGCTCAATTTCAACTTGATTATTATGATAGCTTGACTGTTGGAGGAAATATTACAGCGCTCCATACCAAAGGGTCATTTTTAGGGAATTATTCAACAAGCTATTTATCAGTAACTGGTGATATTCATGTTACTCGAAATTCAACAGCTTCAAACTTTACCTTATCGAGCAGTGGAACTCTTGATTTAACAGGAGACTTTAATCTTACCAATTCACATACTGGAACAATAACTATTGGAACCTCAGCAGACTTAACTCTTGGGAGTGATTTTACAATTAACAATACTGCCAATGCAACTCTGTCTGTAGGTTCGGCATCTGATTTAACACTTGGAGGAAATTTAACGATTAATAGTACGGGGAATGCAATAATGAAGATTGCAGTCTCAGCAACAACTTTTAATGGATCGGGCAATTTTACGGTTACAAATTCTGGGACTGGAGCAGTTGACATTGCTTCTGGAGCGGGAGATTTTGACCTAAGCGGCAATTTTATCATGACAGGAACACAAGGAGGATTTTTGACCATAAATGATAATACAGGAACATTTGATGTGTTAGGTAATATGAGTATTTCAGACATTAATAATCATTTTTATTTTGGAAATAATACTAACGCCTCTAATATTAGCGGACAACTAACTTTACGGAGGCCCACGGCGTTAAATTACCATACTTATTTGCGTCAAAT
>CAKZPK010000391.1 GCA_937139035.1 uncultured Crocinitomix sp.
TAATTTGTCATAATCTTCAACAGCTATTTCATAGATAATTCCATCCACTAAAGTTCGTGCGGCATATGAATCGTGATCGTCCTTCGTAAATTTTTCAAAATTTGGTTCTACAGGGAATGTATAATTGAAACGGTCATTCCAGCTATAAGTGTTAAAGCTTAAGGGTGAATTATTTGGTTTTCTATTAACTCCATCAAAAGGCTCGTATCGTTTCTTCTGATTTTCAAGATTAGAGTCTGATTCTGCTTGTAAATCATCAATTGAAGAATTGAAATTATCCAATTCTTCATTCAGGTTATTATTGTTTAGAGATTCAACGGGCTCAGTTGTTTCCTCAGAGTTACTTTCGGGAGTTTCAGTCGAGTTTTGGCAAGAAAAAACGAATACCATTGAGAGAAGCGCAATATATTTCATAAAGACAAAGATACTAAGCAGAGTTTAAATAATCCAATCCGTTTTATAATTGGATATGGATGTGGTCGTCATGTCGCACGGCACCGCACCCATGATAGCGAATTTTGTTTGAATGTAAATTCATACGTGTTTTTAAGTGAGGCTCAATAAATATTTTTTGAATTGCGGATTCTTTTGTTAAAATTTCGAGCAACGCTTTTGTTCGAACTTCATCAAATTCGTAGTCAGGTTTATTCCATTGTGGAATCAAAGTCCCTAAAATACTATATTGCCAATATCCTTTATTTGCACAATACGCAGGTTGATTCTGTTCAGAAGGGAGTGGGCTTTCAAAAACACCATAACCTATAAAAGAAGGTGCAGCATCATTTAATTCCTCACCACTTTCTGCATCTTTATATAAAAATGCCAAGTCCAGTTTTTCACCATCATCATGACTTAAATGGGGTAGAAGTGGAAACTCATCAATAAATGGAAAGCCTGCATCTAAATAAGCTATGATTGTTCCAGGATATGCTGTATCTAGATCCTCGGATACGGATAAAGTAGCGTCTAATAATTCTTCTTTTACATAATGCCTATTTAGTAAACATGTTAGAATATTGAGAGGTTGTATTCTATCATGATTTATTGGTAATGGAACGCGTCCAAGTGGCCGAGCAATCATGGGCACAATGAATAAGCAAATGAGCGTGTAGAAAACAATAAAAGAGCCTACTTTGATACTGGATTTATAGATACGCCGCATAGATTTTAATCGCTCAATTTTTTGAATGGTTTTTTTCCAAATCAATAAAAATAGGAGTAGAATTAAACCGCCTACTTGTGTTAATACGGTAAGGAGTATTGTCAAAAGAATCAGGCTAATAATTTGAATTACCTTTTTCAAAATCACTTATTTGGTTTGCGGTTTTTCCAAACAGAATAAACTAATAATATACCTAACCCAAAACAAACAGGAATCATCCAGTTGGTTGCATCTTTGCCATTGTTTAATGTGCGCATTAATAGAAGGAAAAGAATTGAAATTAGCAACATGAATTGTTGCCCTAGCGCATAAAATCTTCGTGCATCTTTGTTTCGTACTTGTACTTCAAGTTTGCCATCATTTGCTTTGTTTAAAAACTCATTTAGCTCGGAAGGTAACTGAATCAACGCTCCAAATTGTTGCTTAATAGTGTCTAGAATAATTGATTTTAGACCGCCTTTGCTCAATACCATTTTTTTGAGGTATGGCTTAACCGTGTCCATGGGATTATATTCTGGAGCAATGGTGGCGCTAATGCCATGAATTAGTATAATAGCTCTCTCCAGTAGAATCCAATCTTTAGGTACTTGAATTGTGGTTGCTAACTCTTTAATTCCAATCTCTTTTCGCAATTTATCCAAACTACTTCCTTTTATGTCGTCTATTGAAACCTCTTTAAAGTTGAGGTTGTCAATTTTAATCTCATTTTGGACAAAAGTGGTGAGTGCATCAACGAGTTTTCCAGCCACATCTTTCGAGTCTGAATCATTACCTAAAAAGCCCATTTTTTGAAGAGACTTGATGATTTTTGCAGTGTCTTTTCTTATGATATGTTGAATGAGAATTGGAATTTCCTTCCGCATTTCATCATTTAATTGGGCGGTTGCTCCAAAATCTAATAATACAATTTCACCTTGTTGATTGACTAAAACATTGCCCGGGTGTGGGTCTGCATGATAAAAGCCATCATCCAGAATCATTTTACAAAAGGCAGTTATAAGTCGTTCTGAAATTTCTTTAGGATCAATATTCCATTCGGCTAATTTTTCTACATTGGTGATTTTGACACCTTCATGAAAATCGCAAACAATAATTTTAGAGGAGGAATACGCACTGTATACTTTTGGGACAACTATACCTTCAAAGTCAGATAAGTTGGCTGAAATTCTTTGCATTGATTCTGCTTCAAGCGAATAGTTCAATTCCTCTTCAACCATCAACCTAACTTGCTTGTAAACATGATCAATTCCTTTAATTTTCAAGAAAAAGGAAAGTCGTTTGACTAATTTTTCAATAATGTTGAGGTCTAATTCTGCCAAGGCTTCAATATCGCTATGTTGAATTTTAACAGCAACCTGTTCGCCAGTTTTTAACTGTGCTTTGTATACCTGTCCGATTGATGCAGAAGCAATAGGTGTTTTATCAAAATTTGAAAAGAGAGTAGAGATGGACTCCCCCAAATCATTTTCAATAGTTTTTTCTGTCTCTTCAAAAGAACTTGCAGGGGCATCATCTTGTAATGATTCTAGGACGTTTGCGTAGGCATCAGGCAAGATAGTTGACATGACAGAAAGCAATTGTCCCACTTTTGTGAAAAGCCCCTTTAGATCAAGGATCGCTGTTTTAATTCGGAGTGCATTTTTTTCATGCAAAGAATTGATTCTATTTTCATAGTAACGTTTGCCAAAAATACGCTTTGCTAAATAGAGCCTGAGATAACTCCACATAATTCGATTTGCCAGACGGTAAGCTTTTCTTGCTCGTTTTTTCGGAGTTATTGTATCCATTGCAAATCCAATTAAAGGTCAATGTATCAAAGGTATAAAGTCTCTAATGATAACGGTGTTTTATTCAATTTATTTTTCGCTCTCAACTTCAAACCATGAGGCATACATGCGGTAGTTTTTTGCAATGCGCATTACTTCTCCTTTAAACATTTCAGGACTTAAATCTTTCACTTTTTTAGCAGGTACACCCGCCCAAATTGAACCTGATTTAACATGTGTTCCTTCTAACAATACGGCGCCTGCTGCAATAATGCAGTTTTCTTCAATTACGCAATTATCCATTACAATAGAACCCATTCCAATTAGCACGTTATTGGCAACAGTGCAACCATGTACTAAAGCATTGTGTCCAACCGAAACGTTATTACCCAAAGTGGTTTTGGTTTTCTCATAAGTACAATGAATAACAGCTCCGTCCTGAATATTTACATTATCACCCATGGAGATGGTATTTACATCTCCACGAATTACTGCATTAAACCAAACTGAGCAATTTTCGCCCATATTTACATCACCAACTATTGTAGCGTTTTCGGCTAGCCAACAGGTTGATGGTATTTTAGGAGTATTGTTTCTACAAGATTTGATTAATGCCATTATTATAAGTTTAAAAATTGTTCAGTTAAATTACAAAGCCATCTTTTGGAGTAATTGCTGGAGGTAATTCTGTTTCTCCTAACATTTCTCTTAGATCTATTTCTATCGTGCGGGTTAATGAGGTCATTGGTACATCAAATGCAAGGTTTTCAAATGGATTTTCGGCATAGTCACCAACGCCTTCCATCATCCAGAATACCCATCCAATTAATGTGGTGAATGGAACTACACCCCAAATCATATACTTAGGTAATTCGGCCGCATCAAATGCTCCAAGAAGCCCCAATGGTAAAAGCAAAATGAAAATATAAACGAAGTAAATGCTTAACGAGGCATATTGACGAGGCAACGGAAAGTTTTTTATGCGTTCGCATTTGCCTTGTAGCGTATAAAAATCAGTCAATAACTTTTGCAATTCCATGTGACGAAAATCATCAATTAAGCCCAATGCTTTTAGTTCTTTAAGGTCTTGAGTTTGTTGGTGGATGAGTTGCGTGCAAGCATTTTTCTTACTGAGAATAGCCTGTACTTCTTCATCTGCTAAAAATTGTTTGAGTTCAGTTTCGGGATCACCTGTTGGAAACAATTCTTCAATATATTTTCTGTATCGACGATTTAGGTTAGCGTCATGTTCCCATTGTTTTAATACGCGTAGTTGCCTTTTTAAGCGATATGTCCAGGCAATATGTCGGTAGATTAATCTTTTTTTATGTGCAGTAATTTCAGAGTCACTAATTTTAGTTTCGGCAAACTCATTTGTGATAAATCCGCTTACCATACTGCCCCAACTTCTAGAAGAGTTAACAATTCCTCCCCATATTTTTCTAGCTTCCCAGGTACGATCATAGGCCGAGTTGTTTTTGAACCCAATATAAAATGCAACAGCTACACCAACAGATGCTAGTGGTACCCATGGGATTTTTAGCCAATGGAATTCGTAAATGGCATAAAGAGCAGCTATTATTGCGGAATATGTTGTGAAAATAACGATTGGTCTTATAGAAAACGCTAAAATCGTTATTGGATTAAAGACTCTTTGTACGTACATATTACTAATTTGTGTTGATTATTAGGGTGGCTTTTTAAAAGTAACACATTTGAACTACAGGAAGTTCATTTATGAGTGAATTTTCAATTGAATGAAGTGTAGTCTAATGAATTCAGACTGTTCAAAATAAGTCAATTTAAAATCAACTTTTTCAGTTTCGTAATAGTAAACAGGAAACATATCGTCAGTTGCAATATCTTTTGCTGTTTCGCCTAAAAAATCTTGAAATTGAATTGTGTTTTGAAGGTATGTGCGGCTTTTTAAAAAGACCTTAAATTCAGTTAAAGTAGGATCTCCAGGTAAAATTAATTCTGTTGAGTCTGCTGGGAAGTGAAAATAGGATACTTCTTCCTCTGCAATTACTTCAACAGGCATGTTGCCAATTTTTACTTTTAAATTCTCATTGGTTTCTCCTAAGCAAATTGTTTTGAATTGGTCCTGTGGAAAATTGGAAAACTCTGTGTATGGGTTTTCTGTTTTATCTTGTAGTAATTGATTGTTATTCGTTTGGTTTTCAGTTACCTGGTTTTCTGAGCAACTAAACATGATCAAAGAAATAATACTATAAAAAAGAGCGGGGAGTAGATGTGCGTGATTCATAAAGAATGAAGGTATAAAAAAAAACCATTACTTGGTTTTCTGTGCGTTGTAATGGTTTAAATTTTAAAGAAATTATGATTGAATTTTCGGTTCAATAATCCTTTCTGGAATTAGAATTCTGAGTTTCTTAATAATTGCTTGATCATCTGGATCATTTTCATTCAGTTCATAATAATCTCCCCATTTCATTTTATCGCACATGTCAACGCGTAAATCATTCACTACCATTTTTAAAATATTGTGAATTTCAATGTATAAACCATAAGAGGTCTTAGATTGAATCTCAAATTTTACAACAGCAGATTTTGCAATTTCATTGTATGATTTATTGGGCGATTCTAAGCATAAGTCGCGCTTGGTTTGCCATTTGTTTAGTTCGTTTTTCAGGTATTTATCACTCGGGCGAGTTTGTAATTGATTTTTGTAATGAGTGACTTGTTCATTGCATTGATCTAGAGTTATTAGATTATAATTAGGCATGTTGATGTCTACGTCCTTATTAACTCGGTTCGCAGTATAAAAGGTGTAAGCAATTTCATATAATTCTTCCAATTGTACCTCTTTTTGTTCCACCATAAGATTATCGTTTAGGTTGGCTTTTATTTCAAGCACGTTACGTTCAGGTACAGGAGGATTGGTGACGGGAGGTTCGTCTAATTTTAAAGGAAGAGTTTTTCCAAGTCCTGCGTCCACCTCCATTGTGGTGGTTACTAAAAAAAAGATGAGTAGTAGAAATGCGATATCTGCCATTGAGCCCGCATTGATTTCTTCAATTTTACGTCTAGCCATAATAATTAAGTTGTTTTGGTTTTAAATGCAACTGTTAAGGCGCAAAAAATGAGCCAATTAGCTAGTTTTTAATGGCGATTGATTGAATGGCTATATGCAGGAATTGAACGGTAAAAGTTTGAGGGTATTGAATGAAGTTATTTTGACTAAGATGATTAGACTTTTGCTTTTTTACTAAGAAAATAGAGGTATATTGAAACGCTAAAAAAAAGTTTAAAGCACAAAAAAACCGCAACACTTGAAGCGCTGCGGTTTTTAAACTTTTAAAAAATCTTATTTCGTTTGATCGGCAGAGTAATTGATTTTAATAGCATCAATATCTCTTAGCTCCTCTTTTACATTAGATACAATACGCATACCTACGTTTTCATCTACTTTTAGTGATGTTACAATATCAAAAGGTGTTTTACCTTCACGTGCTTTTTGCTCTTTCCAAAGACTCACTACCGTATAATCTGGTGCAAGACGGTCATCCAACTGGATTCTTGGTTCAGTTCCTTCTTCCGCATCAATTGGAAATCCAATATAAATGAAATCTACATTGTCTTTATCTTCAATTGGAATTGCTTGATTAGCAACTGGTTTTTCAAGAGTTACTTGTAACTCCACCTCTTTCATTGTTGTAGCAACCATGAAGAAGAATAAAAGCATGAAAATAATATCAGGTAGGGCAGATGTGTTTACACCCGGTATTCCCTTTTTTCCTCCTTTTTTAAACTTAGACATAATTAACGATTAATTTTTGCTTCAATAATTCGTTCAGGAACCAATACACGCAGTTTTGCAATATATTCTTGATCCTCTTCACGATCCTCTCTCAATTCAAAATAATCAGGGAAGTCTAAATCCTCACACGCCTCAACACGCAATTCATTAACAACTTGCTTTAAGATATTTTGAATTTCTATGTATAAACCATAAGAAGTACCCGCTTGGTTTTTCAATTGGATTACTGCTTGTTTATTCATTTCCATATATGATTTTTCGTCTAAACTCTGACATAAAACCATTTTAGTTTCCCATTTACCTAATTCGCTTTTAAGCACTTTGTTTTCGGGATCTTTTACCAATGCTTCCTTATACTTTGAAATTTCAGTCGCACAAGTGCTAACGTCAACTTTACTGTAATTAGGCATATTTACGTCTTGGTCTTTTGCAACTTTATTAACAGTGTAAAAATCCATTACAATTTCATAAAGCTCATCTATTTCAATGAATTTACCCTCAACTAATAAATCGTCATTTGAGTTCGCCATGATTTCCAGCACGTTTCGCTCATTAATATCGATTTGTTCATCATTGATCGGTTGATCCAATTTTAATGGAAGCTGACGCCCAATACCAGCATCTACCTCCATAGTTGTAGTAACCAAGAAGAAAATTAGTAGCAAGAAGGCAATATCTGCCATTGAACCTGCATTAATTTCTCCAACTTCTCTTCTAGCCATAATTCAATTTATTTACTGAAATAACCAACTAAGTTTCTTACTCCTTGTGCAGCAATTAAACCAATTGCAACAATAACCAACACGTAGGTTGTTTTAATTCCTAAGCCACCCCATAATAAGGTTTGGTCTGTGGTTCCTTCTAATTTCATGATATCACCTGTTGTTTCTATGTTTACTAACATATAACCTACCAATACTAACACAGCGAAAACACCAATTCCAATCGCTGTCGGAATAAAACGTTTAGGGTTAGAGATAATAGCATATATAGTGAATATACCAATTGCAGCAAGTGAGATGTAAAGCGTCCATAAAGAAAACGTAACAACTCTTGAAACTGAAGCTGTATCAGCTGTAGCCTGTTGAGTCTCAGGATCGATTTCAGCCGTATTTCCCATGGCTACAATTACCAAGTAAATCCCAACTATCGCAACAATGGCAACACCAATATTTATAATGAGTGATGTTATTTTACTGTCCATAATTATTTAAATTTTTTGATTAAAAACTAAGTGAATTGAAATGCTCGAAAGCAATTTACTCAGACACTTTATGTTTGATCAAAACATCAATCAATGAAATTGAAGCATCTTCCATATCATTTACTAAACTATCGATTTTCGCCAATAGGTAATTGTAAAAGATTTGTAGAATAATTGCTACAATCAAACCGAATACTGTTGTTAATAGTGCTACCTTAATACCACCTGCAACTACTGTTGCTGAAATCGTACCTGCTTTAGCAATATCATCAAAGGCTTGAATCATCCCGATTACTGTTCCCATGAACCCTAACATTGGAGCCAAGGCAATGAATAATCCAATCCATGACATTCCTTTTTCCATTAGTCCCATTTGAACTCCTCCGTAAGAAACAACTGATTTTTCAACCATTTCAATTCCTTCATCAGATCGGTCTAAACCTTGATAGAATATTGAAGCAACTGGCCCACGTGTGTTACGGCAAACTTCTTTTGCAGCGTCAACACCACCTGAAGCTAAAGCGTCTTCAATGTTTTCTAATAATTTTTTTGTATTTGTAGTCGCTAAGTTCAAGTATACAATACGCTCAATGATTAGGGCTAAACCTAAAATCAAACATAATAATACAATTCCCATAAATCCAGCACCACCCTCAATGAATCGTGTTTTTAACTCGGTAGAAAGAATAAATCCTTCTTCCGCAACTCCTGCAGTATCATCTTGTACCTTATCAGTTAAATCCTCATCTGTAACGAGGTCTGTAACGACATCTTGAACGCTGTCATTCATCATAGAATCTACTGCTTCAATACCATCTTCAATAGGGGTATCTTGAGCCAACACTGCTGTTGATGTTCCAAAGGTTATAAAACCTGCAAAAGCGACTAATGCTAATACTTTTTTCATTGTTATTTGTTTAATAAAATTTATTTAAAAGTTGTGCTTCTTTTTTTTGTTTACCAAAGCAAGTCGCTAAAGTACAAAAATTTATAATTTATTTTAATTCAGTCCAATATTTTTGGCAATTTCTCACCATTTCTTTTCATTAATAGCGGTTTAGTTCGCCATAATTTAACGTTTTGTTAATCTACGTTGTGGCTTTTGTTAATTCGCCACACAAATCTTCTTCTAATCGGTGTTGCTTTGCAGCTAAGTCGTTTTGCTCACCCAAAACATACATCATTTTAGTTAAAGCTGCCTCAGTGGTCATGTCTGTTCCTCCAATTACACCCGCTTTTAAAAATAGCGCGCTTGTTGCATATTTGCTATAGTCTACACTTCCTGTGACACATTGTGTTACGTTTAACACAATACCGCCAGCTGTAATATAATCTGTAAGCAGTTTTTCAAATGCTGGATTTGAAAATGAATTTCCTGCTCCAAAGCTTTCTATTAATACCCCCT
>CAKZPK010000392.1 GCA_937139035.1 uncultured Crocinitomix sp.
GCTGCATCATACTGTATTGGTCCTTCAATTTTTAATTTAGGATTTTTTGTCTTAACAAGTTCTGTAGCTTTTCTAACGTTTTCGACTTCTTCACCTTGACCGATATCCGCGGTAAACGTAACCACTTCGCACTGATATTCATCCTGCAACCACTTAGCAATAATGGATGTGTCTAAACCACCAGAATAGGCAGCCCAAGATGCTGCTAGTCTTTCATTCACGTTGCTATTTACGGCATATGATGTTGGAATTGCTTGTCCTTCAATATTAAACCGCCAAGTTTCATAACCATAATCCATTTGAAGCCACCATTTTTTTTTGCTTGTATATCTTGCAAAAATGGGGAGACTAATACTTTTAGTGATATCAACATTATTTGCTCCTAAAATGAGCGTGTCCCCAATTGGTGTTAAAACATCAAAATTAAAATCTGAATTGTAAATTGCCCTGCTAAAATTGGCCGTTCCACCCAGTCCTAAACTTAAGTTTTGAGAATAACCAATAATGGTTAAGACCAATGCAAACATGAAAAAGAGTGATTTTACCATATTATAAAATTGTTCTTGTTGTTTTCTTTTCTTAAAATAGGGTTTTGTGCCCCGCCCGATAAGGAAGAAACAGTTTCACGTAAATAAACTTGAAGCTCCATTATCCTGATCAATTTGTCGCCATTCAAATCAGCCTCTTTGTCTAATAACCCCTTTTTTAATACATGCGTAAATAGCCCATTTTGCCATTTTTCACCTTCTATTGCATATTCAATACCAGAGGCTGACGAGAGTATATTGGTGCCGCGATTGGTCGTTAAATCTATAAATGTGAGTTTCGATAATTCAAAAATTCCCATTTCTCCGCCTCCATCTAACAAAGCATTGCTGCTACTTCTAAATTGAATGTCACCTTGCTCCTCAATTGTTGTTGCGGTGTCTTTAGTGATAATGCTTTTGTCAAGTTCTCCGCTAAAGCAAGCGTCAATTAACATGAGTTTATTTCTGCACTCAAATTTCTCAAACAATTCTTCAACGGCGTTAAATGCAAGGCCCTTTTCACTAGGGTTATTAAAGTTCATGTCTGCAGTGCCTAAATAATAATCCAATTGTGCATCCAATATTCCGTGTCCAGCAAAGTAGAGCACTACAACATCATTAATCCGTGCATTTGTGAGGACGGTTTCTATGTCCGCCAAACTATTTTTTGTGAATTCAGAATCTAAAATAGTTTTTTGGTGTATCGTTTTAAATTGTTTGTTGGCTTGCATTAATGTTGCAACGTCCTGTGCATCCTTGCTTGCATATTTTAGGTGTTGATTTTTGTCTTGATAATTACTAACACCAATGCAAATCATATATAATTCTGGTTTTTCAAACGTTTTTTCGCATGTTATTATCTGTTTTTTCAAAAGTGAATTCACTCCTTTATCATTGGTACAATAGAATTCTATTTGATTGATTCCAGCTGCCAGTGCAATTTTTTGCGTAGTGCGATATTGTTTTTTCGAATCTTGAATTGGAATTTTACTTTCCATTCCGTTAATACGATAGGAGAATGAAGAAAGGTAAGTAGTAGGATCATTAAATTTTAAGTTAAAATCAACTGTTTCAGATGCTGTACTGTATTCTCCACTGTATTCAATTTCTGTTTGAGGAAGGTCCTCAGCTATTTCTAGTTTACTTGTTGTAATGTCTAATTTTTCAAGTCTTTTATAATAGGCTTTTTCAAAATCTTGAATATCCCTTTTACTAAAAAAAGGTAAATTTTCCATGACCAAATTAGGACGGTTATAAAAAATATCAAATTGCTCAAAAGAAAAGAGCTTGTTCTTATAAATGAATCCAATTTTATTTAAAGTCTCTTTTGATGAGAAATAGTAATTATCGGCATTCCAATAAGTGAATTCGTATTGTCCTGAAAGGTACAGAGCTGCTAAGTAATTTCCTTTGTCATCCCAAAACCTTATACTTCCATCTCTTGAGTAACTAACGACTAATTGTCCATTGTTTGAAAAACGCAATCCTGTTATTGGTGCTTCATGTTTTTGAGGATATTCAATGGTTTTTCCATATTTAGATTTTGAAAAATTAAGAGTTTCCGAATTGAGTTGATAGACTGTGCCATTCTTAGTATAGGAATTCGTTTTTATGGAGTATTGTTCAATTTGAAATGGGGTTTCATTTTTAAAACGTTTGTCTACTGCAATGCGCAATACTATGTCTTCAACTTCATTTTGCAGGTATAAAACATTGTTGTCCAAATCCCATGTAGATTTTATTTTTTTTACAGAACGAAGCAGGCTTCTTTTTTCGTGATGACGGTCAGTTTTTAAAACGGTAAAAGCGAGTTGGTTATTAACAAAAGTATCTATCGATAAAATGGAATAATTAATTCCTTGTTTTTCCTCAAAAGCATCCAGTTTAATGGAGTTGCTTACAATTTTATTTTCAGCTAAATCAACTTGCCTAATTATTCCGTCAGAATAACCCACAAACAAATAGGTACCAAATAATTGTATTGCTGTAATGCTTGCAGATGCACCTTTTAAAACGCGATTTAGTTTATAGTTTTCAGTTTCATATAAACAAATTGTGCCTTTTTCATTTCCAATGGCCAGCCATTTATTGTCGGGGCTATAATCTAATGCGGTAAGTGCTACTCCGTTCAAACCAATTTTAGCAATTGTGCGTTGATTGCTAGCATTCATTATTACTGCAAATCCATTAGTGCTTGCAGCTGCAATATGTCCGTTTGCAGCGTCCATGTCAGTTACAAAATTGTGATTGTCCTTTAACGTAAACGTACTTTTTTTGGACGAAACAAGTTTTACATTCGTTAAGCTACCGTCTATACTGGATAGCATCAAACTGTTTGAGTTAGCGTATTTCGCAGTATTAATGTTACCAGTTAAGTAACGCTGAACAGCAAGAGGTTCTTCAAGGGAAATAGTGGTGCAATAATTATCCGTTGGGCCGGCAACTGCTATTTCATTTCTTTCTGGATGATAAGCTACGGTCGAAAACATCTTTTTCGACGTAAAATCTAGCGTTTCTATTTTTTTTGAGTGGATTGAGTAGAGCTGTATTGAACGTCCTACAATACAAAGTGTAGAATCATTGATTACAGCAAAGTCTAGTATTTTATCTTCAGTCTCAATGCTGGGGGAGATGATTTTTAGTTCAGGAAAAGACCAAAACTGTATTTCCGAATTGTGACTTAAACTTACAATTGAAGAATCATTTAAAAAATGAAAGGTTCGAATGCCAGATGAATTTGCAAGAATTGAATGATGTTGCAAGCCTAAAACTATATCCCAAACAATCAGTTTTCCGTCATCACCACAAGTAACCATTTGTTGGTTGTTTTTATGAAAAATGAGTTGATTAATTTGGGCATAATGACCCGTTTGAAAAACTGGTTTTACAGTTTCATTTTGGGCGCAAATTAATGCACTCCAATAGCTAAATAGTATGACTAAAAATAAACGCAATTAAAGGTTTAGTTATCAAATCGTTAATAGACTTAAATTATGGTTGCTCAAAAGTAAGCATTAGTAGCGAAACTCGGTAGTAAATAATAGAATCTAAATACAGTAATTCATACTAATAATTGTATTCAAAAAAATTAACAATAATTGAATTATAAATACTTAATAAAAACACATAATTTCTACTATATTTAAGGCTTTATGAATTTAATTAATCAAAATCCATTCAGGGTTGCAGGCATTTTAGCAAGTGCGTCAGCTCGAGAGTTAGAAAAACAAAAGAGTAAGATTGTGCGTTTTGCTTCAGTTGGAAAAGAAATAGAATCTCCCTACGATTTTAATTTTCTTTCGCCAATTGCGAGAACTGAAGCTGAGTCTAATAAGGCATTTGCCTTAATTGAACAAAACCATGGCAGAGTAAATCATGCCTTGTTTTGGTTTGCTGATAATGGCCCAATTGATGCTTCTGCGTTAGATTATTTGACTGCAGGAGACGTAGCAAAGGCCAGAGAGATTTGGCAAAAGGTTACTGACAATAAACCCGTTTCTGAAAATAACTTTAGTTATTATAATAATCTGGGAACTTTATTGTTAAGTCAAAATGAGATTGCAGATATGCAGGCCGGAACAGCACTTAAATTCGCCCTAATCAATTCTGTTGTATTTAAAAACTTTATAGGCCTAGTTGCTGATGCTAATTATGCAATTGACAGTCAAGTTCAAATTGAACAAACGGTTGAACAGTTAATGAATAGTTTGGAAAATCATCCAAAATTTGAAGGAACGCAGTTCATGAATTTATTTGCAAACTGTCCAGATGAGATTAAACTGGCAGTTTCGCGTAAATTTACAGAGGATCCTTTGCATAATATTGATAACCGTATTGAGGCAGCAAAAAGTGCACGGAAAAAAGATCCAAAGGATGCTTATGATGCAGGGTTGGAATTGTACAAGTCAACTCAAGCGGATGTATTAGCATTACGCTCAACTTTGTCGTCTGAAGCAACACAATTTAAGTTAGTAGCGGATAAACTTGCGAAAGAAATTTTACAATGCGGAATTGATTATTTCAAGGCTTTGAATGATTCAGGTAATCCTGCACCAAAAGCAATTGAAATAATTAAACTGGCTAAGGAAATTACGCGTAATGAACAAGTACTTGATAGAATCAATGATAATATTGAGGCTATTGGCGAATGGGGAGGTGGACAACCTACCGAGGAAGAAAGAGAGAAAGTTGAGGAACATTACAATGTAATTACTGAGGCGATTGATGAAAATGTTACGGCGCCAACAAATAATTTAGATCCTATTGTCAAGTTTGTAAAAACATGTCGTCCGCGTTTGGCAAAAATAAAAGAGGAACTTGGTGCTGATAATGAATTCTATGTAGCAATCTCATCTACAGTTACTAATATTACTTTAAATACTGTAATTGACATTGTTAATAGGGAGCAAGGGAAATTAAAATACAATCATTCACATTTGAATTCCCTTTCAGCAACAGTAACCCGTTCTGTCGGAATTTTAAATGCTTTGGATAAAGTGGCTATGAATTCTCAAACAAAACAACGTTTTAATGAGAATAAACAAACCATTAGTAGCATTAAATCGCAATTGAACACGGCTAAGAACAGGAAAGCAGGAAGTGATGTGGGCAATGTTATCCGTATCATAATTGGAATTGCGGTATTCTTGATTTTTGTAGCAAGAAGTTGCCACTAATCCAAGATTTCATAATAATTGACCCCAACTAAAATTTTATTAAAATGAAAAAAATCATCATTGTATTATTAACTGCCTTATCGCCAATACTAACTTATGCTCAAGAAGCACAAGAAGTAGTTGAAGAAACAAGTAAAACTTCGAACTTTGTAGGTTTGGCCTTTATGGTAATGGCTGTGGCTTTTATCTTCATGGCAGTTGTGTTTTTAATAATCAGATCAACAGATCAAAAAAGCGAAATTTTAAATTCAAATATAGCGCGTGTGAAATCTGAATTGAGAATGAAAGGATATCATCCTGAAAATGCCTTGATTGATATTTTACACCGAGAATCATCATTATATAGTGGGCCGCCAGAGCCAATTGTAATTACGCAAGATGCTGCTCCGAGACTAGAAACAGCGGCCTTACCTACTAAAGAAGAGGTAGACCATTCGTTAGTTTTAAGTACTATGTGAGCTAATGTTTGTGTCGCATAAATATTAATATTTCCATAACTTCTACTTTTTGAAGACCAATCATCATCAGTAGTTACACCATTTGCACCATTTGTAACCACAAAGTTTT
>CAKZPK010000393.1 GCA_937139035.1 uncultured Crocinitomix sp.
GGACTGATTGTGGGGCTTGGCTCTGCATCATGGAGCCAGGTTACAACCTATGACTATACAGGCTCGCTGGATACTTATACAGTACCGGCAGATATCACCATGATTCAAATAGAAGTACGCGGTGCACAAGGTGGAAATGATGGTGGACTTGGTGCCAGTATGATTGGTGATTTTACAGTTACTCCTGGAGAGGTCTTTACTGTCTTAGTTGGGCAAGAAGGTGGAATTGATGATACGCAAGAAGCCGGCGGTGGTGGCGGTAGCTTTGTTGCTAATGCCTCTGATGAACCTGTGATTGTTGCTGGTGGTGGCGGTGGAATAGCTTGGAATGGTGCTGGTTCTCCTCCTTTTGTTGGAGCAGATGCAAATACAACAACAAATGGTAATGACGGCTACGGTAGTACTGGTGGAGCTCCTACAAGAATTGGTCTTGGAGGTGTAGATGGAAACGGATCTACACTTCCAGGAGCAGGTGGAATGGGTCATGCTGGTAACGGTGGTGGATTTTACACAGATGGTGTAATAGGTTTATGCGGACCTCCAGGATTATCTTTCTTATCTGGTGGAGCTGGCGGAGTTGGTTGTTCAGGAGGATCGGGAGGATTCGGTGGCGGTGCCAATGGCGGAAACTGGGGCGGCGGAGGCGGCGGCGGTTATTCTGGCGGCGGTGGTGCATACCACGCTCCAACTAATGGTGGGGGCGGAGGCTCTTTCAATAGTGGAGATGATCAGGATAACACTGTAGGTAATACAGGAAATGGCCAAATTATTATTACAGTTTTATGTAATGCAATTACAGTAACTGCAACTGATGTAGAAATTTGCTTAGGAGAAACGTTCATACTAGAAGGAACTGGTGAAGGAGATATTGTTTGGGATGGTGGAGTAATCAATGGTGAAGCATTTGAGCCGCTTACAGTTGGTGTAACAACTTATACTGCAACAAGTGATGATCCTACGGATTGTCCTTATTCAATTGATATTGAGGTTTTAGCGTTGCCAGAGGTGACTGCTTCTGTTGATTTTGAAGAGATTTGCGTTGGTGAATCAATTACTTTAACAGGTGGTGGAGCAGATTTTTACGAATGGGGTCCAATTGATATTATTGATGGTGAAGCATTTGAGCCGGATGCTGGTGATTATGTGTTTACTTTAACAGGTGTAGATGACGAAACAGGTTGTGGAAACACTGCAGAAGTTGAAGTGAGTGTTTATGATTTACCAGAAGTTGTTGCAACTGCAACTGACGAAGAGATTTGTTTAGGAGAAAGCGTAACATTGAATGGTGAGGGTGCTACAACTTATGTTTGGGATGCTGAAGAAGATGGTATTGAGTTTACACCAACAGAAACAGGATCTACTACATATACTGTTGAAGGTACTGACGATAATGGATGTTCAAATGATGCTGAAATCGAAATCACTGTTTATGAAGAGTTGGAGATTACTTATTCAACAACAGAAGAGATTATGGGAAGTGATGGAGAAATCAATATCACAGTAACTGGTGGTAATCCAGCATATACTTTTGATTGGGACAATGATGGAACAGGAGACTTTGATGATGATGAAGATCTAACTGGATTAACAGGCGGAACTTATACAGTTGTTGTAATGTGTGATGCAGGATGTTCAATAACAGAAACAATTGACTTAGGTTCTCAAGTTGGAATCGGAGAAAACTCAGAATTATCAATTTCTGTTTACCCTAATCCAACTACAGCTGAATTTGTAATTGAATTAGAAGGGAATTTCTCTTATACAATTACAACAATTGATGGTCAATTATTACAAACTGGAACTGCATTTAATAAAGAAAACATCTCTTTATCGAATTATGCAAACGGAATGTATGTGGTTGAAGTAAGCAATAATTCATTGACTAAATCAGTTCAACTGATTAAGCAATAGGTATAAAACTTTTTTAAGAATGTGTCTTGGCAATATTTGCCAAGACACATTCTTTTCTATGCAAAACTCTGAGAGTGAGGATTCTCATTTTTTGCAAAATTCTTTTACAATTCAAATTTTAAAAGCTAGTTTTAGCTAATTAACCAATATCTTACTATGAAAAAAATATACACATTAAAATTATTTTTAATTGCTTTAGCAATTACAGTCGGCTCTATTTCATGGAGTCAGGTCACGTATGATTATACAGGTGGCCTTCAAACATATGTAGTTCCACCTGGAGTTACCTCAATTGAAATAGAATCTATTGGTGCAGAAGGTGGTGTTGGAGGTATGACTTTAATGACACCGGGTATTTCAGGAAAAGGTGCAAGTATGCAAGGGAATTTTGCAGTTACACCGGGACAAACTATTACGATCTTAGTTGGTGGGCAAGGAGATGATGCTGAACACGTTGGCGGCGGCGGCGGCGGTACATTTGTTTGGGATACCGACACTGAGGTATTGTACATTGCGAGTGGTGGTGGTGGCGGAGGTGGAAAAAGAACTTCTGGAGACTTAAGTAATATTGACGGAATTGATGCTACAACAGCAGAGAACGGAACAAATGGAAATGGCTTTCCTGATGGCGGCGGTGTAGCTGGTAATGGTGGTACTACACCAACAGTTACTAATAAAGCATCTGGCGGAGCAGGTTGGAATTCGAATGGTTCTAATGGTTCAACACATGGTTGTACTTCAAACTCTCTTGGTGGTCAAACACCACTGTCTGGAGGAGCTGGTGGTTCTGGTGGTGGAAGCGATATTTACATTGCTGACGGTGGCTTCGGCGGCGGCGGCGGCGGAAATGCACGTTGTGGAGCAGTCGGCGGCGGCGGTGGCGGCGGATACTCTGGTGGCGGTGCAGGTGGAGAAGTAATCTCAACAAATTTTGCCGGCGGTGGCGGTGGCGGTTCTTATAACGGAGGAACTGATCAAATAAACACAGCTGGTATTGGAACAGGAAATGGACAGGTTATTATTACAGAATTATGCAATGCATTAACGGTAACTGTAACAGATGAAATCATTTGTTTAGGAGATTCTTTTACGTTAGACGCTGAAGGAGGTGGAGATATTACTTGGGATGGTGGTGTAGTTAATGGTGAAGAATTTACACCTGATGCTGCCGGTGTAACAACATATACTGCTACAAGTGATGCTGATGATGATTGTCCTTATTCAATTGATATTGAGGTTTTAGCATTGCCAGAGGTGACTGCTTCTGTTGATTTTGAGGAGATTTGCGTTGGCGAATCAATTACTTTAACAGGTGGCGGAGCAGATGATTACGCATGGGACATGGGTGTAACGGATGGAGAAGGGTTTACGCCAGGGACTGGTGAATACATTTATACAGTTACTGGAACAGATACGGAAACAGGTTGCGAAAACACTGCAGAAGTTGAAGTGAGTGTTTATGATTTACCAGAAGTTGTTGCAACTGCAACTGACGAAGAGATTTGTTTAGGAGAAAGCGTAACATTGAATGGTGAGGGTGCTACAACTTATGTTTGGGATGCTGAAGAAGATGGTATTGAGTTTACACCAACAGAAACAGGATCTACTACATATACTGTTGAAGGTACTGACGATAATGGATGTTCAAATGATGCTGAAATCGAAATCACTGTTTATGAAGAGTTGGAGATTACTTATTCAACAACAGAAGAGATTATGGGAAGTGATGGAGAAATCAATATCACAGTAACTGGTGGTAATCCAGCATATACTTTTGATTGGGACAATGATGGAACAGGAGACTTTGATGATGATGAAGATCTAACTGGATTAACAGGCGGAACTTATACAGTTGTTGTAATGTGTGATGCAGGATGTTCAATAACAGAAACAATTGACTTAGGTTCTCAAGTTGGAATCGGAGAAAACTCAGAATTATCAATTTCTGTTTACCCTAATCCAACTACAGCTGAATTTGTAATTGAATTAGAAGGGAATTTCTCTTATACAATTACAACAATTGATGGTCAATTATTACAAACTGGAACTGCATTTAATAAAGAAAACATCTCTTTATCGAATTATGCAAACGGAATGTATGTGGTTGAAGTAAGCAATAATTCATTGACTAAATCAGTTCAACTGATTAAGCAATAAGCATAAAACTTTTTTAGAAATGCGCTCTAGCAATATTTTGCTAGGGCGCATTTTTGTATAAATCAGAATCAAACCTAACTGAATGGTAGCGTTTTATATATTTAATGCAGTAATCTTAAATAGCTATACGGTTGATAGTTAGATGTTTAATCGATTCGTTTGAATAAAGCATGAATAATATACCGTTTTAGTAGAATTTGAGGCATCCTATTCATGTCAAATATCGTCTGTTAGTATGGATTGTTAATTACCTATGCTATTTTCAATCTTAACCCATTCTATTAAAACCAAATGCAAAGGAGAGAAACCAACGAAAGCGAAGAGACGGAAGCGCAGTTAAATAGGATGATTTGTTTACAAGACCACGCCAGCAGGCCATTAATTGAGGTGTTACCAGAAGTTAATATTTCATCCTCAATTTATATGGAATTGGTCTAAACCGCCAACTATGAAATTATACAATACAACGCCCCGTAAAGAAAAACCGACCTTTGATTCAACTAAAAGGCTGAATTTTTCATTCTCCAAAGCACTTTATTTAAATGGATTAATGGCAATAGTTTTTATGCTATTTGCTGGTTTTAATAATTCATTTGCACAAACAATACTTCCAACAAATTCTTCACCCGTAGGTGCTAATGCTGCGCCAACAGGTTGGACAATTATTGCAGGTTCAACAGATATTTCCAATAAAGACTTTTGGGCTGGTTGGGGTGCATATGGTTGGTGGGATGCAGCAATTGTAGACCCTCCTAATTTACATACAGTATGGGTGACTGGTTTTTCTAATGAGGTTGTAGGAACAACTATTACAGGATTAACAATTGGAGTTGAATACAATATGAATTTTTACATGTGTGAAACGCGCTCCAATGCTGGAGGTACTCCAACTGTATATGACGGAACGCTTCAAGCAACAATTGGTGGTATTGACCACTTTTTCCCGTTTACAGGGGGGATTGATAATTCATGGTCTTTGCAAACATTAACTTTTACAGCAACATCAGCAAGTATGTTGGTTAGTTTTAGATACCAACCTCCAGGGTTGTCAAATGGTAATTTTTGGAACATCTCATTTGGAGATGATGTTGTTGAAATAGGTTGTGATGATTTAGTAACAACAGTTTCAGGAACTGAATTCTGTTTTGGTGAGGAGTTAACTTTAGAAGCAGCCTCTACAAATGGTGGAACTGTAACTTGGGATGGTGGAGTTGTTGATGGAGATCCATTTACGCCACCTGTTGGAGTAACAACTTATACTGCAACAAGCGACAATGATGATGATTGTATTTTTGAAGTAGAAATCACTGTTCACGATTTACCAGAAACTGCTGCCAGTGCAGATGATTCTACAGTTTGTATAGGAGATATGGTGACCTTAACAGGTCTTGGAGCAGATTCTTACACTTGGGATTTAGGAGTAACAGATGGTGTTGCATTTGCGCCACCTCTTGGTGTAACAACCTATACAGTAACAGGTACAAATGCTGAGGGATGTGAATCTACTGCAACTCTTGATATTACTGTGAATGATTTACCTACGGTAGTTGCTACTGCAAGTGAAATTGAATTGTGCATTGGAGAAGAATTAACCTTAACGGGTACCGGTGCTGATACTTATGCTTGGGATCTTGGTGTAACAGATGGCGTTACATTTACCCCAGTTGATTTAGGAGTTACAACTTATACGGTTACTGGTACAGATGCTGAGGGTTGCGAAAACACTGCTACGATAGATGTTGACGTTTTAGATTTGCCAACAGTTACTGCAAGTGCTGATGAAACAGATATTTGTTTAGGAGAGTCTGTCATTTTAACAGGCGGCGGAGCTGATACATATGATTGGGATATGGGGGCAACGGATGGTGTTGCATTTACGCCTGATGCTTCTGGTACAATTGATTTCACAGTTACTGGAACAAATGCTGCAGGATGCGAGAATACAGCCGTGGTATCAGTAAACGTTCATGATTTGCCAGTTGTTGGAGCAACAGCCACACCAGATGAGGTTTGTTTAGGAGAAGAATTAATATTAGCAGGTACAGGTGCTGATAGTTATGCATGGGATTTAGGAGTTACAGATGGTGTTGCATTTGCACCTCCGCTCGGAGTTACTACGTATACAGTAACCGGAACAAATGCAGAAGGTTGTGAGGCAACAGCAGCTATTGATGTTATTGTGAATGATTTGCCTACGGTAATTGCTACCGCAAGTGATATTGAATTGTGTATTGGAGAAGAATTAACCTTAACGGGTACTGGTGCTGATACTTATGCTTGGGACCTTGGTGTGACAGATGGTGTTGCATTTACTCCTGTTGATTTAGGAATTACAACGTATACAGTTACAGGTACAAGTGCAGAAGGTTGCGAAAACACCGCCTCAATAGATGTCAACGTTTTAGAACCTCCAACAGTTACTGCAAGTGCTGATGAAACAGATATTTGTTTAGGAGAATCGGTAGTTTTAACTGGTGGAGGAGCTGATACATATGATTGGGATATGGGCGCAACGGACGGTGTTGCATTTATGCCTGATGCCTCTGGTACATTTGATTTTACCGTAGTAGGTACTAGTGCTGCAGGATGTGAAAATACAGCCGTGGTATCAGTAAACGTTCATGACTTGCCTGTTGTGGGAGCTATGGCTTCACCAGATGAAGTTTGTTTAGGAGAAACATTAACCTTGACTGGAACAGGAGCAGAAACTTATTCTTGGGATTTAGGAGTGACAGATGGAGTTGCATTTACTCCTGGAACATTAGGTTCAACAACTTATACCGTAACGGGTACTTCTGAATTTGGGTGTGTAAACACCGCAACAATAACTGTAGAGGTGATAGATTGTGAGCCAGTGATTCCAGCCTTTTTAATTGAAAACGTTTGTGTTGGCAATTGCATTCAGTTAATTGATCAAAGTAGTGGAGGAACTCCAGTTTTATGGGAATGGGACTTTGGCGGAGCAGCTGACCCTAATACATCAACAGAGCAAAATCCAGAAATTTGTTTAAATACTGTGGGATCATTTAATGTTCAGTTAACTGTTACAAGTGCAGGCGGTGTAGTAACGTCAACTATAGAAACAATAGAAGTTTATGAGAATCCAATCATAAGTGCTGCTTTAGATACAATAATTGATGCAGGAGGAGTTGCTAATTTAGTTGCAGGAACTGCTTCAACAGGAATCTTTAGTTGGGAACCAGAAAACACCGTTGATTGTCCAGATTGTCAATATACAACTGCAGATCCATTAGATAGTACTATGTATACTGTAACAATGGTAGACGAGCACGGTTGTAGCGGATCAGACCAAGTAATGGTATTAGTAAACTTTCTTAAAGGAGTTGGAGTGCCAACTGCCTTTACACCAAATGGAGATGGAAACAATGATGTGCTATATGTTAAAGGTTATGGATTAGCAGGAATACAATTTGAAATTTACAACCGATACGGAGAACGAGTTTTTGTAACAACTGAACAGAGTATTGGTTGGGATGGAACATTTAAAAATCGAGATGAAAATCCTGGTGTATTCACATGGGTTTTACATTACGATTTTATTGATGGTAGCTCAGGTTTCCAAAAAGGAAATACTACTTTGATTAGATAATCATTGCAAATTTGCGTTTAGTTGAGCGTGTAAATTAACTAACTGATTGAATATTAATAAATTTGATAATTGTAGTTCGGGGTTCTAGAGAATTGGAATCTTGGATTAAATAGAATATATTTGTTTACTAAACCACCCCTATGAATCCCTAAAGGCGGAGAAACGACCACTTGTTTTTTCTCCCTCTTTTTCATTAGGAGTTGGCTGAAAACGCGAACTATGAGAAGAGATAATACAACGCCTGGAACGGGAAAACCGAACTTAGGTTTAACTAACTATGTGAATATTTCATTCACGAAAGCATTTCGTTTAAATGGATTAATGGCAATAGTTTTTATACTATTTGCTGGTCTTAACAGTTCATTTGCACAAACAATACTTCCAACAAATTCTTCACCCGTAGGTGCTAATGCAGCGCCAACAGGTTGGACAATTATTGCAGGTTCAACAGATATTTCCAATAAAGATTTTTGGGCTGGTTGGGCAGCATATGCTTGGTGGGATGCTCCAGTGGTAGATCCACCAAATTTACACACGGTTTGGGTAACTGGTTTTTATACAGAGGTTGTAGGAACAACCATTACAGGATTAACTGATGGAGTTGAATACAATATGAATTTTTACATGTGTGAAACGCGCTCCAATGCTGGAGGTACTCCAACTGTTTTTGATGGAACACTTCAAGCAACAATTGGTGGGGTTGATCACTTTTTTCCGTTTACAGGGGGGATTGATAATTCATGGTCTTTGCAAACATTAACTTTTACGGCAACAGGGCCAAGTATGCTAATTAGCTTTAAATATCAACCAACTGCGCCTGTTAATGGTAATTTTTGGAATATCTCATTTGGAGATGATGTTGTTGAAATTGGTTGTGATGATTTAACAACAACAGTTTCAGGAACTGAATTTTGTTTTGGAGAGGAGTTAACGCTAGAGGCTGAATCAATAAATGGTGGAACTGTAACTTGGGATGGTGGAGTTGTTGATGGAGATCCATTTACGCCGCCTGTTGGAGTAACAACTTATACAGCAACAAGTGATAGTGATTTAGATTGTATTTTTGAAGTTGAAATAACTGTTCACGATTTGCCAGAGACAGCTGCCAGTGCAGATGATTCTACAGTTTGTATAGGAGATATGGTAACCTTAACAGGTCTTGGTGCCGACAGTTATACCTGGGATTTAGGAGTCACAGATGGTGTTGCATTCACCCCTCCGCTCGGGGTTACAACCTATACAGTGACAGGGACAAATGCGGAAGGATGTGAATCAACTGCAACTCTTGATATTACTGTGAATGATTTACCTACGGTAGTTGCTACCGCAAGTGATATTGAATTGTGCATTGGAGAAGAATTAACCTTGATAGGAACTGGTGCTGATACTTATGCTTGGGATCTTGGTGTGACAGATGGTGTTGCATTTACCCCAGTTGATTTAGGAATTACAACGTATACAGTTACAGGTACAAGTGCAGAAGGTTGCGTAAACACAGCCTCAATAGATGTCAACGTTTTAGAACCACCAACAGTTACTGCGAGTGTTGATGAAACAGATATTTGTTTAGGAGAGTCTGTAGTTTTAACAGGCGGCGGAGCAGATACATATGTTTGGGATATGGGCGCAACGGACGGTGTTTCATTTACGCCTGATGCTTCTGGTACAATTGATTTCACGGTCACTGGAACAAATGCTGCAGGATGTGAAAATACAGCCGTGGTATCAGTAAATGTTTATGATTTGCCAGTTGTGGGAGCTATGGCTTCACCAGATGAAGTTTGTTTAGGAGAAACATTAACCTTGACTGGAACAGGAGCAGAAAC
>CAKZPK010000394.1 GCA_937139035.1 uncultured Crocinitomix sp.
GCAAGCTCAGTTTTTTGAGTTTTTACCCAAAGAAGAGCGAAAAGTAAATAGTATATTAAAGTCTTTCCAGGATGCATCAAGTGATAAAGGGGAGACAATTAGACGGTTGACTGTTTATTTAAAAGAGAACTATTATTACGAAGAAAACTATCGTGATCCAGATAATTATGAAAGTATTCTCGCAATTTTAAAACGTAAAGTTGCAAATGATGTAGGCATGACAAAGTTGTATTGTTTGTTTTTACAAGAATTGGGGATTAATTATGAAGTGCTTGTTTCTTGCGATAAGTATGACGGTCGTTTAGATCCGCATTACTGTTCTCGACATACAATGGATGAGTTTATCCTTTATTTCCCTGATTACAGTACATATTTGTATCCTGCATCACAAATTGCTCAATATGATTTGGTTCCTTCATGGTTGACGGGTAATCAGGCTTTGGTTGTTCCTAAAAATGGTACAAGTCCTCGTTTTAAAGAAATCGAATCTGCAGATTATAATGAAAATGCGACGGCCTTAACCATAAATGTTGATTTAGATTTGGACAATAATTCATCTCAATTTAATATCGCGGCGTACGGTACAGGGAATTTAGCATTTAGTTATAATTATGACATGTATTATTCTGATTCTGAAAAAGAAAAACAGCAAGAGTTAGACAGATATGTGAGTTGGAGATATCCTGACGCTGAAATTGTAAATATTGAAATGATTGATCCTGCAAAATGGGGTGATATTGGAGCGTGTACGGATTATGAGTGCAGAAGAGAATTTAAAGCAACAGTGAAAAGCGCCTCGTTTTTTGATAAAGTGGGGAGCAAGCTTTTAATTAAAGTAGGAACATTGTTAGGGCCTCAAACTGAGATGTATTCTGAATTAGAGCGTGTTCAGCCTATAAACACAGGTTATAATAAGTCTTATGCGTTTAGAATCAACATTCCAATTCCTGAAGGATATAAGTATACCGGTGAGCAAAATGGTATAATTGACAATTCGTTCAAGAATGGTGACGGCGAAAAGGTGGCAGGTTTCAAATCTTCAATTGAAGTGGTGAACAATGTTATTCAAATAAATATTGATGAGTTTTATGCTTTCGTAAACATCAACAAGAAGTTTTATGAGGATTATCGCCGAGTAATTAATTCGGCTGCAGATTTTAATAAGGCGGTACTTTTATTGGAAAAGAAATAAGTCAACTATTACTAATAATTGCACTTATGTTAATCTTTATAGGTTACATAATGGCTATTTGAACATAAAGAATTAACTAACTTAATGGTGTAATGAAATCTCTGGCCATCTTTCTTCTTTTATGCTGTAATCTTGCTGTAAACGGGCAAGATACAATTCGTGTTTACTTTGAGTATGGGAGTTCAAGGGTGTCTGAAGCTGAAGCAAGAAAACTGCGTGTTTTACAAAACGATTTTGATTTGCAAGATGTTGAATATGCAGAGTTTATAGGCTATGCAGATTCAACGGGTAATTCAAGTTCAAACGTTAAACTTTCAGAAAAAAGAGCGAGAAATGCCTATAAATATTGCAAAAATGGCTTTGCACCAAGAGCAGATGTCAGAATTTTAGCAAAAGGAGAAGGCGTTAAGGATAATCAGGATGAAAATAGGCGAGTAGAAATTATTTTACATTATCCAGCAGAAATTGCACCACCTAAAAAAGATGTTGTTCATAATGTTGATCCAAGGTGTTTTTATGTTGATTTTGATGCGTTGAAATATTGCAATATTCGCGAAATCAAAAAACGGGGCAGACGTTTTATTTATATTGAAGCTTTGCCAGTTGATTTATTTAAAGAAAGAAAGCATTATTATACGATTCGTACTAGACGTAATGGCAATGTTTCTGTTCAACGAGTGCGCTGGAAGTTAAAAACAACAGGGAAATTGTGGTGGCGAAAAAAACGTTGGGTTGCAACCATTCCAAGAGCTAGTTTTATTCAATATCAATTTTTCACATTGGCAGATGCTCCATGCTCTGGCTGTACCGAAGAAATTTTCACAAAAGACACTATTATTTTAACGCGTGATAAGCTATATGCAGATTATTTTTTAATGGATAATATGCAAGCTAAATTACGCATCTTTAATCAGAGCGAAGTAAAGGTGCGGGTGCCAAGAGAATATGTCGATTTGGAGCAAGGTTATTATTTAGGTGACACTACAGGCATAGCTTCGGCTTATTATGTTAGGAACGCTGTTGACTGGACCACTAAAAAATTTGGAAAGAAAAATCAAGACTATTACTTTACCAAATTTTACTTGCATGATAGCAGGATGCCTTATATTCTTCAAAAACGCAAGACCACAGAGTGTTTAAATGCTCCGGTGTGGAATGGAGGTAGAGGTGGAAGTTATTGGACTTGCGGCGGAGTTCGAGGTGGTAGCGGATGGGCGCTTGGATTAATGGGCGCGTTAGAACCTGGAGTGTTTTATCATAACGATACTATAACAGGTTATTTGGCTGCAGGCATAACATTTATAAATTATACGTACATGCACATTCAAGGCGGAATTAATACGCATAAAGGTTTTTACGGAGCATTCAATTTCCGTTACCCTATAACCTCTTTTAGGTTGAAAGCTTTAAGTGTTAAAAACAAATGGCAAAACCCTTATGAGATTGAAAAACCTGGCTATGCAAGTCGTTTTATTCATTTATATGCGGGGTTAGATACTAAAACAAGCTTTAATCGAAAATATCAATCCTTTTTTGAAGGTAATTTACATTTAGGGTTAGAGGTTAGGCCAAGGGTATTGGGACTTTATCCTGAGTTTTATTTGCAAGGTGGTGCGTCTTATGATTTTATGCAACGCATCAATACCAATATTTATCCTTATGCTCAATTTGGAATTCGATTTTATACACGAGGCTTTATATAAAATGGCGAAGTGGATATTTAAAAATGGGGTTAATTTTAAATTAGGGCTATACAGTATATTCTTTCTAGTGTTGATTTCGTGCAAGGATGAAGAGACTTCCGTTGGCAATAAATCAACAAG
>CAKZPK010000395.1 GCA_937139035.1 uncultured Crocinitomix sp.
TATCTCACTTAATGCCACCTGTTCATTCTGATTAAACCTAAGGTAAGACGGCAATTCGGTATGTTCACTATTTCGAAGAAATTCAACACCTGACAATGACTTTTCCTGAACATGCTGTGCATTGACATGGATAGGCATTATTGTCACTAATAGCATTAAAAATGCTAGCAAATTTTTAATTTTTTTCATAAAGTTTTGTTTAATAATTAAGCCTACTCTTTTCAAACGGTTTTCGGTCTTCCCGTGTTCATATATAAGAAAGTAGTTGCGATTTTGGTTTTCTTTGAATTAAAATATTACACCATACGATTTTCTATAATAATTACATATTTCAACTTAACATGGTTGTCTGAAAATTGCTTAAAATTTTAATTTATTCATCATTTATTTTAATACCGTTACATGTCCTTGATTATCAAACTTTTTATCAGTATTCTCATTCATATTAACTCATTAATTTTCTCATTTTTCTATAAATATAAAACCGTTTTAAAAAAATTTAGAAAATGCGAGATTATCACCACTCTCTATATTTTAAACTGACATTCAAGTTCTATTTCAGATATCTTAAAGTGAGAGAGCTACAAGTCAAATAAAGTAACTTGAAAATTGATTGAATTATTTATTTTCATCTAACTATAATAGTTAAAACGAATAGTATTAATAAACCAAATCCACAGCTAAAAAGGCCTCTAATAAGTCTTTTTTGCCCCTCCGAGATATGGGTAAAATCGTTTCATTTACAATGACACTAGATTTATTAATTTCATCTACGTAGTTAATATTAATTAAATAAGATTTATGTGCTCGAAAGAAGTGCAATGAATTTATATTGTTTTCAATTAAATATAGTCGATTATAGATTGTGTATTTTTGATCTACACATATTATTTGACAATAATCGCCATCACTTTTAACATATACAATTGAATCTAAATCGAGTCTGACAATAGATCCTTTATTCTTTATAAACACACTTTTATTAATCATCTTATGATTTTTTCAACTAAGTAGAAGTTGCAATTAATTATTTTGCCAAATCAGATTTAATTAGCAGCTCCTTGATATATTTAATCAAGGTGCTGCTACATTTACCCACTTGGCTTTCTTGTTCTTTATTTATAACTAGTACAAAACAACTTTTTCTGTTTTGAGTAAATTTCCATTTCCATCCTTGACTTTTACGAAATATATACCTTTAGCGTTGTGAGCCGAAAAGTCAAAATAAGATAGGGTACTTTGAATAGGTAAGGTGACAATTAGTTTACCTAAAGCATCTGTGATTTCTATGGAGCCAAAATCAATTTTCCCAGTATTTATTGTCAATGTTCCGTTTGTTGGGTTTGGGTAAATCGTTATCTCGTTTTCAGAATTTTCATCAATTTCGGAAACCCCTTCTGTACATGTCCAATTCATTTTAAATCCTGCGCTATTAACATAAGAGTCTGATTTAAAGACAAGGGTAATTGCTGATCCACTAGAATTAATTGTTGAAGGAACATAGGCATTACAATATGTATCAATTAGAGGTGAATCTTCATTAGGACCATCATATATCTTCAAATTATCATCCGAACAACCCCAGATTCCATTGATATCAAATTCGACAAAGTTCAACGTTACTCCAACTGCCCCTACTGGTGCAATCGTTACTTTTGAGAATTCATTAGCTCCATAATCCCCTGTAGGGCCACCACTATCAAATAATGTGCCCGCACAGGACTTTTGCGTGGCGGCAATACCTGAGGTTGGCAAAATTATGGAACAATCCGCAGTAGGATCAACTAAAATAGCACCAACAGAAATGGTATCATCAATTCCACATAAACCTCCATCAGCTGTCAATTTCACATCATACAAGCCTGGAGCTGTATAGGTATGGATAGGATTCAGATCTGTACTGGTACTTCCATCACCAAAATCCCATAAAAACTCACCACCGTTTATACTGGAATTGGCAAAAGCTACTGTAAACGGAGCTTCACACCACTCGCTCGCTGAGGGGGTGAAATTGGCAAAGACTTCGTCCGTATATTCTTCTCCAACACCAACAGCATACCAAGCATTCGTTGTCTGTTCAGCTTCCAAAGAACATGCTCCATATAAGTCAATGGCTGATTGAATCGCAAAAAATCGTGCATCATTATAGTTAGAGTATGGAGTCAGGTACACCGTAAGATTCCGAAAAGCTATAGCGCTTGCCGCATCCATACCAATTCCAGTGACACTATAGGAGTCTCCTATATCATTCGTTCCTGTACCACCCTCAGTTAACAAGTAAAACCAGTGATTTTGAACTCCTGCTAAAACATGAGCGCTTTCGTCGTCCATCCACCAGTCTCCATCATAAGTGTCTGGAGAATAATAATCAGATGGGTTGGACATAGATCTAATAACGTGCTCAACATCTTCACCAATTAACCAACTCCAATCACCAGGTTTAGCATAACTTTCAATTGCTTTTCCAAAGATATCACAAAACGACTCATTTAATCCACCTATCTCATTATTCTCCCAATTAAGATCAGCAGTGAAACTTATTAAACCATGTGTTGTTTCATGCCCTACAATTTCTATAGATGTAAGAGGATGTGGCCAATATTCTCCGCCGCCGTCACCATACATCATTCGTTCACCATCCCACATGGCATTTACTAATGCAATATCATAATGGACATAATTGTTTAGTTGGTATCCTAAATTATCAATGCTATTCCTTCCATGAATTAAACGAAAATAAGCATAAGTCATTTCTGACCCCCAATGTACGTCTGTTGCATATTCATCTTTTTGGGGATTAAT
>CAKZPK010000396.1 GCA_937139035.1 uncultured Crocinitomix sp.
GGCTGTGATTCAGTTATCCATCTTAATTTAACTGTTGATACCCTGGAAGCCTTATTAAGTGATTTAGGTGCTGATTTGTATGCACTGCCAGATACGCTTTCATACGAATGGCTCAATTGTGACGACAGTTATTCGGTCATAATAGGTGAGGATAGTTCCGTTTATTCGCCAACAGAAACAGGTTGGTATGCAGTTGAAATTACCAATGAAAATGATTGTATTGATACTTCTGAATGCATTTTTATTGATTTTACGAATAGTCACTCTTATCAATTGAATGAGACAATCGTTTATCCTAATCCATTTATTGAATACACCATAATTGATTTTAAATCTGCAAACAATGATCCCGTAGTTATAATAATTCAAAATCTGGAGGGAAAAGAAGTTTATAGAAAAGAAACGATTCAAACCGAACATGTGAAAATTGAAAAAGAGATGTTGGGTCGAGGCGTATTTATCCTAAGTGTTTTAGATGTGGATTCTAATATGCTATTTGAATCCAAATTGATTGTTTTGTAGGATGCATTTATTGATATCCCAAAAATTCGAGACGACCCTGTAGATTTGTCCATATTTGCCAAGTTCAATTGGAATCAATCTCAACCTCCCTCCACAACAAATCCAACTCCTTAAACCCCTCCACACTCGGGTTCGATAATCGTTCGCCTTTCCCCACAAAAACAGAAACCTGTGATTTCATTCTATTATGAGAGTCCTGACTTCACATCTGGTGCTCTATTATTAAAAATCAATTAGTTTCCGAACTGTTTATTTAATCTTTTTTGGTTCTTAATTCACGATATCTTAAACATATAAAATTGCTACTAAATGTCGCGAATTGATTTGGATATTTAAGAATATCTTTCAACCTTCGCGCAACATGAAATACCTCCTTATTTTTGCCAGTTTAATAGGCTGGTTTAACTTACTTTTTGGACAAGAACCTCATTATATAAACTACACAACTGAGGATGGATTACCAAGCTCAACTGTATACCAAATTAAGCAGGATAAAAATAATAGTATTTGGTTTGGGACAGACGGTGGTATTTCCAAATATAATGGTGAATCATTTAGAAATTATTTACCTAATACCTACAAACACGTCGGTGTATTGAGAATTCACGAAGATCATAATGGTAGACTTTATTTTTTATCGTCTTCGAATCAAATCGCTATATATTCTCCTGTATTAGATAGTATGAGACTGTTACAGATGTTTAATGAAAATGGTGAGTCAATAGCAGGTATAGACGAAATTCTCTGTTCTTTTCAAGTACTAAAAAATGGTGCTTTTAAAATGGGGTTTTCGACTGATGGAGATTATGCAGTAGTTAGAAGAGATGGTCTTGTCAAATTTTACAATGACACAATAAATGAAGGTGTAAATATAGAATTGAGTGAAAAAGAGATTTTTTTTTATAGTACTGATCAATCAAAACATATGACGGTTAACGGTAAAAAGAATTCGTATAATAATATATCTAGTATCCATCTGAAAGCAACTGTTCTTGATGAGGGGGGGATTGTTCTTGGTCAAGGAAACCAATTAACCTTAATTCGTAAAGATTCTATTATAGAAACGAAAAAATTTAAAAAGACGATAATTGAGGTTAACACAGATAAAAAAAACAATGTTTGGGTTAGCTTTTATGCAGGAGGGACAGTATGTTATGCAATTGAAGATAACAAACTGGTTAAAAAAAAACATTTCCTAAAGGAATATTCAGTAACAGGTATTTTAGAAGATCATGAAGGCGGATATTGGTTTTCAACAATTGAGAAAGGAGTTTTTTATACGCCAACTATTAATATTAAATTTTTCAATGATCAATCTAAGTTATCGGGATTAAGAGTAACGAGCATGACTGGTAATAGTGATGATGAAGTTGTTGTAGGTTATGCTAATGGTTCAATAACTGTTTTTCGCTCAGATACTATTTTTGGAATATTTAATAGCAAAAATGTATCTAATGGTAACACAATTGCGAATATTGACTATGATCAATTAAATAATCAGTACTTAATTTCTACATATAGTAACCTCCTTATATTAAAAGATGGAGAGTTAAAGCCTCATAAATTTGGCTTTATTTCCTGTCATCATACCTTATCGGATAAAATAGAAAATGGTTTTTGGTTTAAGAATAAAGAATTTATTGGCTATGTCAGGAACGATAGTTTAATTTATAAATATCCTTCCATACAAATTGCTAGACGTACTCTTTTATATGATTTAGATGGAACTGTAATTCTAACCAGTGGCGATAGATCTTTACATTATAATAGAGAGAAAGAATTTCAAAAAGAAGTAATAGATACAAAACGAATTGCTTTGAGAGCTTTATATAATGCTAACGATTCAATTGTAATAGGACATACAGTTGTTAATGGTGGATTATTAATAAAGACACCTTTATTTAAGAAAAAAATTTTTTTAAATAAGGAAAAATATATTAATGCAGTAATATTTGAATCTCCAAATACACTTTGGATAGTAACAAATGGGGGACTTATGAGATTAACATTTGACAAAGGTAAGTTGCTTTTAGATGATTTTTCTCGTGAGATTGGAGTATTGAACAATGAACAAAGGGCTATTTATAAACAAAACGAGTCACTTTGGATTCATTCTACAACAGGTTTATATGTTATAGATAAAAAGGCTATTGTTTCAATTGAACCAACGGCACCTAGCGTTAATTCAATTTCATCAGTTGATTCAACCTATAGAAATCCAATAGAAAATTTGACATTCAAATCGAACGAAAATAATTTAACCTTCAAATTACAAGCCATTACATTTAAGTATAAAGGTGAATATAAATTTGAATACCAATTGGATGGAATAAATGAGGAGTACACAGAATTGGGAGGTAACGAATTAAACCTTACAAATTTAGATTATGGTAAATATACGTTGAACTATCGTATAAAAACAGTCAACGGAATTTACAGTCCTGAAAGCCATTATTCATTCGAAATTTTAACCCCATTTTGGGCAACCTGGTGGTTTATTACACTTATTATTATTGGTTTACTTCTTATTCTTTATCTAATAATAAGAAAGATTTTTAATCGAATTTTAGCACGAGAGAAGAAAAAATCAGAAATGAGAGAATTAATTCATTCACTTCGTCTACAATCCATTCAATCTCAATTTAATCCACATTTCACCTTTAATGCAGTAAGTTCCATTCAACACCATATTTCTGCTTCTACCGTTGATGAGGCTAAGACATATTTAGGAATGTTCTCGTCAATAATGCGCTCCATTTTGATGAACTCCGAAAAAGAAACGATTCCACTTGCAGAAGAATTAAAACTACTGGAAACTTACCTTAAGTTGGAAAAACTTCGATTTAAAGATAAACTCAGTTATGAATTTAGAATAACTCCTTCGGTAGATCCAGAATATGATAGGATTCCTCCAATGATTATCCAACCTATTTTGGAAAACGCCATTAACTACGGTTTATTTAATAAGCCTGAAGGAGGAACAATATTAATCGATTTTGACGTTATTAATGATGTTCTTTATTGCACTATAGAAGATGACGGGGTTGGTTTTGAAGCGGTAAAAAAAATACAAGAATCAAAGCGAACCAGGAGTAGTGGGAAAGGACTAAACCTCGTGAAAGAAAGGTTGGGGGTTAATAACAAAGAGATTAAAGATTATTTTGAAAAAATAGATTTATTTGATCCTAATGGATTAGCCATTGGCACAAAAATAATTCTAAAAATAGAATTGAATGATTAATGCGATTATTATAGATGATGAGCATGACGCTCTAGAAGAATTAAAATTACTAATTACTACACATTGCAAAAATATTCAACTAATAGGAGAGGGAAATTCTGTAAAAGAAGCAATTAACCTAATTGACACCTTAAAACCTGCGGTAGTCTTTTTGGATATAGAAATGCCAACTTCTAATGGCTTTAATTTATTGGAACACTATAAAGAATATTCTTTTTCAGTCATTTTCACTACCGCCTTTGATCAATATGCCATAAAAGCTATTCGTTTTTGCGCACTGGACTATTTATTGAAACCAATCCAATCAAACGAGTTAATAAATGCTGTAGATCGTGTTGTGAAGAAAAAAAACACGTCTGACCAATTGAAAGAACTCTCCAATAGTCATGTAACAGGTGAGAACAATACGCTTATTTTAAACAGTCAAAATGAATTTTTTTCAAAAAAGATAAATGATATTGTTCGCTTTGAGGCGGATCGAAACTATACCTTTGTTTTCTTTTTAGACGGAACGAAAGAACTAATTTCGAAAACACTACTTTATTTCAATGATTTATTAGAGTCAAAAGGATTTATTAGGTGCCATAAATCACATCTTATCAATAAAATACATATTGATAAGGTTTTGAAAGAAAACCAATGGAATATTAATATGGCTGACGGGAGTCAAGTGCCAGTTTCTCACAGAAAAAAAACTACTGTTCGTAATGTATTGACTTGATTTCTTTTTTTATAATAACATCCTTTTATAACAAAGTAGATTTCTGAATAAAACCTTCACTTTTCTTTAGCGGTACAACAGTAACTACACATTATCAATCTAGTGTTAGTAATTCATATCCTATAAACAAATAATAGAGGGTTATTTTTATTGAATAATTGATTTGAGAATGCGCCTTGACAGTTTAGACTCAGACAGAAGGCCCTTTTCGTAGTTTTTGGTCGAACAAAAAGTGCAAGTCGGTTATAATCAGTTTTATTTAAAATTAAGTTTTGGTGTATTAGAATATGTTGCATCCACAACTTTTTCCATTGATCCCTAACAAAGCATTATCCATATTTTTTGAAGGAATAAAACTCAAAATACAGCTCTTTTATTAAATCATTTTAACGTTAAATAAGAAAAGAGGTACGCTTGAAAAGAAGGTGCTCATGTATTGGATTTATATGCCTTATTTTGACGAAGAAAATAAACTCAAAACTAGTTTTTTTCTCAAATATCAATTAAAAATTAATTCTAGACAATAATCTTTTTTTGATAAAAAGGAGTCAGCTGAAAATCCTTTAAAGAGTAGGCAACAAATAAAACTTTTAATGTAATGAAAAAAATGATTTTTGGTGCAATGGCTTTTGGTCTTGTACTTGTCTCATGTGAGAAAGAAGAAATGATTAATGAGGCCAATTCAGAAAATTCGGTAGAAAATACGGAAACAATTAATACTAGGCTTAGTGATTTGAAAATTTGGGTTTCTGAATATAATGAAGAAGATCCTAACGCAGGATTTTGCACAGCTACTGGTGGTAATTGTCAATCCGAATATGGATTTTCGGTAGAACTCCAATCAGTTCTTGATATTGCTTTTAGCGCCGTAAGTGATGGTAAACCTGAGGTGATTTCAGGGGTGTTTGCAGAACATTACGACGTTTTAGTAGAACGTATTGACCCAAAATATGTAGATGGTACTATAAAAGGTGATTTTATTGTGAAAAACAGTGGAGAGCTTAGTGTAGAATCTTCTGCATATCTTCAATTTTATGATCTTGACGATAAATTGGTACATGTATATGAGTTTATACAAGAATAATTAATTTAATTATAAATCCCTCTCCCTTATGTTATTGCATTGGGAGGGGGTGTTTTTTTATGTCGAAAGTAGCTATTCCTTTCATTTTTTTATTCTTGTTCTCTTGTGAGTTTGAACAGAACAAATCGATCAGTCCAATTGAAAATTTTTCCTTTCAATCTGGCTTCTTTAATATGAATACACAAGTTGAGTATTTTGATAATGAAGAATACCTGTGTATAGCCGATTATCATACGCACAAAAAAATCGCGATTCATGAATTAAATAATCCTGACTCAGTGCTATTTGTCGATCTAAATGAGATCACAAATTTAGGGGAGAAAATATTGGCATATGAAGTACAGAGTTTGGATACCATAATGGTTTTAACCACTTATTCTAATAACCTCTATTTCATCAATAGAAATGGTGAAATATGGAAGCAAGTTGATTTTAATCCATACCTCGAAGAAGAGGGGGGCTTCGAACTTTTTAAATGCGAAACGCCGTTTCAATTTAATGACAGTACACTTATTTTTTCGCTCGAATATTTAGTCCAAAACCTTCCAGCAAACTCACGGGGAGATTTAGATGTTTTTTATCAAAAATACTATGAAGCTCCAACACTCTTTAAAGTTGATAATATTTATGCGGATACATTAAGCTGTGCATTCGGATTGCCTGGTTTATACACTAATTTTTCAGCCAATAAATCCGTGCCTCTTGAAGCAAAAAAATTCACTTTTTTTGAAGATAAAATTATTTTCAACAGTTCATATAGTGACAGTCTATATATCATCAACCCTAATTCATTTGAAATTGAGAGAAAAATTGCAATCCATTCTGACTATTCTGAACTTTTAATACAACCGATTACCACTAATGATCTTCAAACGAAGCCTGAGTTGCTAAATGAAAACTTTAAATCAAATGGGAAAATACGTACCGTCTTGTATGATAAAATACACGGCTTTTATTCTGTATTAGCCATGCACAAACCAAGTGGAGAACATTTTCCTTGGTCAATAATTAAATTGGATTCAACCTTTAATAAAGTTGATGAAATTAAAATGGATGAATCCAAATACCTTTCGCTAGCACGATCGGTCAATAATGGAATTTTAATCTCTAACTATTATGAAACATTAAATGATACTGATCATTTCGAAAAAAACACATTTACCTTATTTCAATATGAATAAATTATATCTATTATTTTTAATAATTATATGCGTTGGTTGTCAAGAAACGACCACGTATGATAAAATAAACCATTTCTTAAATACAGAGTATAATAAAGACCTTGAAGCATTTAGCCATCTGGTGATAATTAATGAAATGGGAGAATGCATGAACTGCAACAATAAATTCTCTAAATCAATGACGGAATATATAGATAATGAGTCTATTCTATTTTTGATTTGCAGCCATGGTGTCAACATAGATATTTCAGCATACCTTGATGAAAAAGTAGATAATATTGTCTATGATTTCAGAAATAAATTTGCAACATTAAATATTGTTAATCATTGTTCAATAATTAGTTTGGATGAAGAAAAGTCTTGTGCTGTAACTGAAATTGATGTCAATAATTTGAATGAAAGTATGATTAAATTTAAAAACTCGCTAGAAGATTGAAATATGATTTGTCAATAGAAGGAATGCGATATGGAGATAAAACAGCTGAATCGTCTGATGTTTCAGAAATTCAAAAAATAAAACTGAAGAGAAGAGATAGTCCTAATCTTAGACAGGCTCAATTAAAAGGAAATAATCTGTTTAGATAATTCTTTACTTGATTTTACCCACTTGATATTTTTCATTCTGACGTGCTCGGAACAAAAGAAGGTTTCCATTTGTTGGAATAATAACAGAATTATTGCTCAGAATTTGAGTTTCATAGACAAGCTGACCTTGAAGATTGTAGAGCGATATTTCCACCAAATCGTTAGTTGTGTTTCTAATAATTGCTTTTTTCGGATCAAGTGAATACCAATTGACCAAATCAGGAGCATCTTCTAAATGATCGATCGATAAGTCAGATGTATAGCATATCATAGTATCTTGATGCCATTTTTCTGCCTCCGTCATGGTTACCGGATAGGGATAAATCTCAGGTGTTGAAGGCGACATTTCGTAAGGTTCGTTTGATAAAAGCGTAACTTCTTCCAATGACATTTCAATATCGGTACTATTACAAAAGCCTTCTCCGTTTTGATCTAATGAAGCCAGCATGGCACCGTCAAAAACGGAATGAAAGGAAAAGAGAATATCGTCATACGCTCCAAAAGTTTCAAGTCCAGCGTTTGCAATATGATTAATACCTGGGCTTATAGCCCCTTTGATATGTTTAGACCAAACTATCGAACCATCCGCCGTAGGATCTATTTTTGCAACAAAAAATTTAGTGGAATAATCAGTTGTATCTCTCAAGTTTCCGTTTATGATCAACTCTCCGTTTGTTGTTTCTGTCATATTCATGATGCGGAGTCGTATATTTTCATCAGAAGTTTCTAATTTCCATTGCTTAACAATTTCTAAATCAGAGTTCAATTTCAAAATCTGATGATAATTATCAGTAATGACAGGCCAATCTCTATTGTCCTTGGTGAAAATTGCTACGTAATACGCGTTTTCCACTTTAGATGTTTCTAACACACTTAATTCGAGGGTGTTTCTACTAGGTGAAATACTTTTAATAATTGTGGCCTTCCTGAACGTCCCGTCATCATTTGATAAAGTGACAACAGAGCTATTCCAAAATGAGATTTCATCTATTGGGTCCGATCTATTTCCAACGGTAACATAGCCGTAATCTGCTCCTAATTCTAATGTGTAAATTCGCGCCTTGGTATGTCCATTAAAATAGTCATGAGCCCAAACAACTTCTCCATGTTTATTAACCTTGATTAAACCATAAAGTATGGCGCATTGTCCAATTGTAAATACAGCTGAAGAGTCTGGGAGAGAAGACTTTTGAATTGTTCCAATATGGTAATTGGCACCTGGTTTGCCATATCTGTTGCAACTAATCAATTCACCATCAGGCGAGTGCATTATGACAACTGTTCCAGGGTAAATTCCTACAGAAGCAATGGTGCCATCTGTTAGCCCCATACCATAGTCAATACGGTTGGTGGGGGAATCGGCGGCTTTTAAATATGACTTTTCCCAAATTACATTGAAATCTCCATTTAGTTTTGAGCATGTAAAATAGTCTGTCGAATAGTTTACAGCGGATGTTACGAAAAATTCCCCGTTTGGTAATTTATTGACACGAGCAAAGTTTGGAACAGTAAGATGTTCTCCCCAATTTCCATAGATACTTTTGTAAAAGCCTCTTTGACTGAAAGATGTGAGTGAAGCAGTGAAGAAAAAAAATAGAATTAAAGTCCGGGTCATATCTCATTTTTTAACAATAAACTAATATTAATTTTGTTTTACAATGAAAAGAGTGAAATAATTTTGCGAGAATACCATGAATTAAGAATTACAAAGGTTTGGAAGCAAACTTAAACTATATGCTACAAGAGGGGCAGAAAGGGAGTGTAATATTTTAAAATTCTCCCCCTTCTACGGCGCATCCAACTCCTTAAACGCCTCCACAGTAAGTTTCGACAATCGTTCACCCATCACGACAAAACAGAAATCTGTAATTTCATTTTTTTGTGAGAGCCCCAAACTTGCTTCAGGGATTCCATAAGATTTTTCAAGGATTTGTTTACATCTCAAATATTATTACAAAAATTGATAATTGTCACTTTTTAAATATGAAGTGTTGTGTAGCTTTGTGGTCAAATGCAAGGCTCTAAGAACGCCATATTAATCTTATTTTGTTTGCTATTAGTCGGTAAATCAATGGTCAATGCCTATATGACCGTCTATTATCACTTTGACAAAGAAAGTTTTACTCAAAACTATTGTGAGAATCTAGATAAGCCAGAATTAAAGTGTCATGGTAGCTGTAAGATGGATAAAATGGCTGATGCTAATGAGTCTGAAAAACGGCCAGATGCTGTGTTGGAACTCGATATTTCAAGTTTTGTATTTACCTATGAAGAACCCTCCGAGCTTGTTTCCGACTTATTGCTAGGGTTAGATAAACGTATTGAGATTTGTTATTTAAACACTTATTCCTCTACTGAAATAAATGATGTTTTTCATCCACCTCAGGCATAACTATATTTTACTCATTAGCCGTAACAAAAAACACGGCCTTCAAAATATAGTTAAACAAAAACATTAAGTATGAAATTTATTTCAACCGCAGTTCTTTGTGCGGGTGCTTCTTTTGCCGTATTTGCTCAAGAAACCAAAAAAGATACAACAACAATTAATACGATTAATTTACAAGAGGTTTTAGTCAGAGGAGGGGATAATGACCCTAACTTAAGTATGGTTATTAACCAAGATAGTTTAAACCCTGTTCAGCCAAAAAATGTGGCAGACCTGTTTTCTGGAATCAGTGGTTTTACAGTAGTTAAAAGAGGTAATTATGCAATGGATCCTTCGTTCAGAGGTTCTATTTATGAGCAACTAAATGTTCAGTATGATGGGGGCGTAAAAGCAATGCATGCTTGCCCCAATAGAATGGATCCTATTACAACTCATGTTTTGCCAGAAGAAGTGAGAAAAATTGAAGTCATTAAAGGTCCGTTTTCAGTTCGTTATGGCGCTACTTTTGGAGGTATTGTCAATTTTGTGACGAAAGTTCCAAGATATGAGAATGGTTTAAGCGGCCATGTTTTAGGTGGTTATGAAACAAATGGAGGTTCTTATGTGACTGGTGCTCAGTTAAACTTTGCCAAAAAAGGTTTTTTTATTGCGGGTAATGCCGGATACCGTGATTTTGGTAGTTATTCTGATGGGAATGGGACAGAGATTCCTTCTTATTTTAAGAGTACCGAATACGGAGTTAAAACAGGATACAATTTTGCCAAAAGGCATTTTATTCAATTGCATTGGAGACAATCTTTCGGACGAGATATCGCGCATGCCGGATTACCCATGGATACCGATTATGACAATAGCTCTATTGCCACATTAGGATATCGATACATCTCTAATAAAGATAAATTTAAGGCACTAAATTTTAAGGCGTATTATAGTTTTGTTGATCACTTAATGACAAATACAAACAGACCAAATTTTATGATGGTTGATGCGCAGTCAGGTGTTGAAGCAACTACGCTAGGAGGGAAGCTCGAATTAGAATTACAACCAACTAAAAACTTAGCTTTATTTACAGGTATTGACGGAATGTCTGTTGGCAGAGATGGGGGAAGAGTGCGTACTGTAAAGTTAGACATGATGGGGAATCCTTTAGTTAATCCAAAAGTGTTTAATGATAAAATATGGCAGAACTCAACATTGACTGATATTGGTGTTTTTGCAGAAGGTATCTATGATTTTAAAAGAAAACGTTATTTAACCGTGGGGCTCCGTTACGATAATGTAACAACTTCAATCAATGATCCTGAAGCGGATTTTGACGCCTTGTATGATTTGCAAGATAGAATGGAGCATAATTTGAGTGGTACTGTATCTTACAAACAGAAATTTTCGAATTTAATTTCACTTGAATTAGCTTATGGAAGAGGAGCGCGTTCAGCTAATATGATTGAACGCTATATCAACCATTTTACCGTTGGTCAAGATGCTTATGAGTATGTAGGAAACCCTGATTTAAAGGCAGAAGCCAACAACCAGTTTGAAATTGGTCTGAATGGAACAACAAGAACATTCAAAAATGTAAATGGATTTAGTTATTCTGCTTCAATATTTTATTCTAAGTATGAGAATTATATCTTAGCTGTAGTTGATACAACGCTTAATAGAAAGTTTATGCCTACTATGATGCCGCAACACGTTAAGGTTTTTAGAAACTTGGACAACGCCTACCGAACAGGAGGAGAATTAACACTCAAATATAAAACAAGCAAAAACAAACAAGGTTTTAACATTACGCGCATTTATTATTATTTTTTTAGGCCGCTAAATTGTACCTAGTTTATTGATAATTATGCAATCAAAAGCTGTGAGCCTAGTAACGTCACCAGATTTACGCTAGTTTATATATTTAAAAACCATACTAATTATAAGTCTATGACTTAATTGATATTGCTACTTAATTTTTCGTGCCTAAGAGTGTGAGAAAAACGCAAAATAAGATATACTTGAGTAATATACACGCTATTGTTTCATGCCCGTACACACTAGTGTGGCGATTTATTATGTCGCGCAGGTAAATAATTCCAAGCAAACTGACATTAGGTGACCAATGACGGCTGAATTAATGAAGCGAATCGCTATTTTAGAAAGGATGTTAGATAACGTGGGTGCCTGTATTTT
>CAKZPK010000397.1 GCA_937139035.1 uncultured Crocinitomix sp.
CTACAATTAGGACCTGAGCGTGAAATCTTAAACGGTTATAAATGCGACCAAATTATAGATGCACAAATGCGACCAATATATCCTGGTTTCTATGACGGACATTGTCATTTCTTAGGTTATGCAAAATCTTTGAGTGAGGTTGATTTAAATGGGTGCAACTCTTTTGATGAAGTTGTAGAACGCGTTAAAACCTATGAAGCAACCAACGAACTAGAGTGGATTGAAGGACGTGGCTGGGATCAAACATTATGGGCAGTAGATTCTTTTCCAAACAATGCCATTTTTAATGACTTGTTTCCTGACAAACCATTATTGATTAGACGTGTAGATGGACATGCTGCACTAGCAAATGCAAAGGCATTAGAAATTGCAGGAATTACGAGCGAAACAAAAATTGATGGTGGATTTATTGGTGTAGAAAATGGAATTTTAACGGGATTACTCTTGGATAATGCTTATGATTCTGTTGCGAAATGCATTCCGCAAATGGCGCCTGACAAAAAATTAACGTTTTTACAAAAAGCAGAAAACAACTTATTTGCTGCCGGACTAACCTCAATTAATGATGCAGGAATTGAAGCTGTTGACCGTGAGCTTTACATGAACTGGTATGCCAATTCAGAATTAAGAATAAAGGATTATGCCATGTTGTTTCCTGATAATGATAACATGAACTTTGCAACGAAAGAAGGTATTTACAAAAAAGGGAATTTGCATATCCGATCTTTCAAAATAATTGCGGATGGCGCCCTGGGCTCTAGAGGCGCATGTTTATTAAAACCATATGCTGACAAACACAACCATCTAGGATTTATGCTACGCGATAGTACAGACCTTTTTGACATTGCAAGTTTAGCCAAAGAAATTGATTACCAAATAAACACACATTGTATTGGGGATTCTGCTAACAGAACAATGCTCAATATCTATGCGCAGGTAATTCAGGATAAATTAGATCACCGTTGGAAAATTGAACATGCGCAAGTATTGGCTGAGTCAGATTTTGACTTATTTGAAGCCATCCGAATTTTGCCATCTGTTCAACCTACGCATTGCACCTCTGACATGCGTTGGGCGGAAGAAAGGTTAGGTTCAGAACGAATTGTATTTGCTTATGCTTATAAAAAACTACTAGAAAAAGCAGGTAAAGTCGTCTTAGGAACAGATTTTCCAATTGAAAGAATTTACCCACTTGAAACATTTTACGCGGCGGTAACAAGGATGGACAGAGACGGATATCCAACAGAAGGGTTTTATCCTAACGAAGTTTTAACGAGAGAAGAAGCATTAAAAGGAATGACAATTTGGGCGGCTTTCTCAAATTTTGAAGAAAATGAACGCGGTTCTTTAGAAGAAGGAAAAGCGGCAGATTTTGTTATGCTAACGCAGGACATCATGAAAATTGAAGCGAGTGAAATTCTATCCACCTTTGTAGTACAGACTTACTTAGATGGTGACATGGTTTATAATGCAGAATAACCTTAACTAGGTTCGTTTAAACGCCCAATATTTACGGAACTCTCCCTGAACGGAATGATGATGTTCAATTAAAACGCGTTGATGCGGCATTTCTCCCAATAAAACTTGATGAATATCGTGAATTAAGGACAAGGTATCTGCAAAATATCCGTGTCCCAATAAACTCGTATCAACATCAGATGCGTCAATTGACTCAACACCATCTACTACTGTAATATATTCACCTCCTTCTCCCAAGCGATTATAACCTGCCCTCATTGTTCTAGAGGCCACTAAGGCTTTATCTTTACTTGATGCATAAAGTGTAAAACGTGCAATATCTTTTATTTGAGGAATGATTTGTTGAACGAAAATATCTTTATCCAAATCCGGTGCTGCCAAAATAATTTCGTTAATTGGAATTGTTGGTAGACGGTTTTCATTTTTAAGCATGACCAAAGCATCTGTTAAAACAACATTACCCATGCTATGAGCTATAATGTGCATTTTTTTCGCATTACAACCTACCATTTCAATAAAGTTAGCAAGGTAAATGGCTGAAGCTCGAGCAGTTGCTGTGTCTGCCACATATCCTGGAACAGTTCCTAAAGATGGCCACGAAAAAGCCGTAACACTACCATTAAAGCTCAAGTCAAATCCAAGTTGCGCCGCATTCATCATAGCTGCATCATAATCAACATTAAAACCATGAATGAACAATAACAACTCTCCTTCCTCTGAATTTCCAATCCTTTCATTTAGCAACTTAAGAAACCTTTCACGCTCCATTTTTTCATTATAAAGTATAGTGAAATCCTTTTTTTTACTCTCTCCAAAAAACAAATTCCGAAACCATCCCGGTCGCTCTATTTCTCCAACTTTATGCTTTTTAGGAATACTTACCTCACAAATGCCAATGTGCAATTCCTGATCTCTTCTATTAGTATAGGTTATACTTCCATCAGGTTTCGTTTCTCCTAACAGTCGGTTGGTACCATAAAAAACATCATATCGTACAAAGTCTTCTTCTACTTCAGCAATAACATCTTCTTCTTCCCATATTTCTTCCATTGCAGGCTTTGCGTCCTCCATAAAGTCAGCAATGCTTTTACTCTCAAACACATCTGAATTTATTTCATACTCAATCATTCCGTCAATGATCTTCAACAGACTTTCAGATAAATAACCAAAGAGTAATCCCGGTCCTTGCAGTCCAACCAATGTTATTCCCACCCAATTTCCATCACCATCCATTATAGGAGCGCCGCTAGTTAGCGAGTCATAATCATCTTCGCAATTGAATAAAACAAGATTATTGTAATTCTCTTCCAATTCAATTTCAAGTAACTCGGCCTCTAAACCTGCCTTACTTAAAAATCCATAAGTGACATTAGCCAGTGGTTTTGCTATTCTTTGAGAACGAATGGAGATTTCCATGTCCGGTTTTATCCATTGCGTAACATCAGCATAACAAAGTACATGATTGCCTAATTCAGCAATAATACTTTCTGACAAATCCTGAATTTCTGTAAGATCAATCGGTAGAAAATGTAAGTCTGTAAAGTTTACTAAATCTGTTCTTAGCAAGTCACCAATTTCTACTTCAATTTCTTTTTTAGAAAAATCGGCTGAAACAACTGTGAACAAGAATATACATTCTTTATGCTGTACAAGACAGGCAGAATTTCCATTTTCTGATAATTGTGTTACAAATTGAAAATTATTTTTCCAATCTTCATTATTCGCATCTAGATAAATAGGCATGACAGGAGCATTTTTGGGTTCTTATCTTTAAAGATACGGAAATGCTGAAAAATTGCCCCTAAAAACTTGGACAAACTATTGTCCTATATTTAATTGTTCGGTCTTTGCAGGCGAAACGAAACCCTAATGACAACTCGTGCGACCCTCCGGATGCATTCGTTAATTCTGAAATAGTTAGATCATAACTATAACCAAAGTTAAACCCCTTTGTCTCTAATCCGAAAGACAAGATAAAGGCATCTTCTGTTCGCCACCATACACCTGCAGTAACTGGTCCGTGCTTAATATAAGTTCCTATGTTTAATTGTTTAAAATTGCGTTGATGTGTGTAAATGATATTAGGAGAAATTGAAGTTGTGTTTTTATATTGTGACTTTTCTCCAAAAGGAATGGTTGCGCCCACATGTCCTGTAAAACGCATGGGTAAATAAGCACCACCCAATTTAAGACTTTCATTTGGTGTATTAAGGTGTTTGGCAACAAAACCAAAGTAAAACTTCTCAGAAAAACCACATATACCTGCCGAAACATCAAAGAATCCAGCTGTTGACCAAGTACTATTCGCATTAACCAATGCACTAGCTAAATCCCCTGTTTGATAGACAAATCCACGATATGGGTCTATTTGATCTCCAAAGGTTAATTTACTCCAATCCAAAAACTTCTGATTCCATGTAGCTTGTCCTCCAAACAACAAAGAGAATTTTCTTGTAACTCTTAAATGATAAGAATAAGCTAAATTAATGGTTGTCCAATTAATGGTGTTTTTACCTGCCATGTCATTAGTAATCATTAATGCAACACCACCATGTAAAGGTTTTACAAATCGATCATAACTAACACTATTGGTCACATATGCACCAGAAATATTTGCCCATTGGTTGCGGTAATTCATATTTAATCGAGGACAAATGTTTGTACCTGCCAATGCTGGATTCAAATAAATGGGGTTTGCATAATATTGCGAAAATTCTGGATCTTGACTAAAACCATTTATCGAAAAAATTAAAGAAACTAAAAGGAAAAATTTAGGCATAAGGATTCTATTTGAAGGTTAAATTTCATTCACGATCAAACTATTTTTTTAGCATAGTTCGAGCTATTTCAATTCCAACTTTTGGAATTAAAGCACAATTGGTTTTTTGATTTGATGGTGTGTGGCTCGAATTTATCTTTCTAGAATTATTGACAAAATCGAGTAGATTGATTTAAAAAAGATGGGCCCATCTTTAATCTACTTTTATGGTTTTGGGCTATTCTTTTCACATCATTTGATTTAAGGTTTAGCAAATGCTATTTCGTTTTCAGAACCCTAAATTATGACCGTATTTGTTGACTATCGGTTTCATATTCTTGCTTTACAGTAAAACAATTTCACCGCGTATAAGTTACATCTGTTGTCAATTATTTTTCATTATTTTTTTAATCTAACTGAAGCAATATCTAAGATGATAATTGAATCTTTTTTATTCTTTCAATTCGATCAGGACTTGCGCTGTGTTCAGCAATTAAACTCTCAATAACTTCTACAAAATCTTCGAGATCGTATTGTTCTTTTTGCAATTGCAGATAAACAAGTTGAAAATCAAAATTACGCTCAATTAACTCGTCTCTCCAACTCGGTTCAATAAAACCAATCAATCTAAAATCAATATCGAATCCTTTTTTATAAAATTGATTGGCGCTATCGTAATTCTTGTCTTTTTGAACCAGATATTCAGCGAATATAATATTCAATAGTCCGTTTAATTGAAACTGTGTAACAAGCGTTTTCCAAAATTCAAATTCATCATCAAAATTAAAGCCGCAATAATATCCGTCAGCATATGGACCACGAACTCCTTTATTTATTACGCGCACAGTTTCATTCTCAATTTTCGTTTCGTTTTTTAGCAGAAGCAATATGGAATTTAAATTGTGCTCCTCTATTAAACTAGTGCGAACTTTTTTAGAGATGTTGAAAGCTAGAGTGTTTTCTGGAATTGTTTTTAAATAATACTGTGTGCTCATGCTAGAATATGATTGGCGAATAAACAAGTTTTTATCAAACTTATGATAATTGTTTATTTATTATGCAATTATCGCTTCCAACCTTTACGCATTCCTCAATTACAATCTTACAAACTGCATAAAATAGAAAAGAGCGGCTCACCTTATGGGTAAAACCGCTCTTCTCAAAACAAAGAAATCAAATCAGGGAACCACCCCCTCTTATCCAATACTTCGTTGTTCAACAAATTTAAACCAATGCCTGAACATGAAGTATTTTATCTTTCTAGAACGACGGGCAAGAAATCGTTCTAAATCTTTTTGGCTTGTCTTTACAAGACAAATTAAATCCTAATGACAATTCATGCGACCCGCCCGAAGCATTTGTCAAAGGAGAAATTGTAATATCATAACTATAGCCGAATTTAAATGTTCCGGCATCAATTCCAACAGAAAGGATAAACGCATCTCTTGGTCTCCACCATGCTCCTGCTGTAAACGCACCATATTTAATATAAGTACCTACATTTAATTGCATGAACCCATCTTGATACGTATAAATAACGTTAGGAGATATTGAGGTTACATTTGCGTATTGAGATCCTTTACCAAATTCAATGTTTGCACCTACATGTCCAGTAAAGCGCATTGGTAAATGACTTTCGCCATCAGGATTCAAAATTAAACTTTCCTCTGGTGTATTTAAGTGCTTTGCTGCGAAGCCAAAGTAAAAATTCTCAGAGTATCCAACAATTCCAGCCGAAAGGTCAAAAAATCCTTTTGTCCCCCAGTTACCGCCATTTCCCCAGAAAGTACCCCGAGGAAGGTCACCAGTTTGGTAAATAAACCCTCTTCGCGGATCAATTTGATCACCAAAAGTTAATTTACTCCAGTCTAAGAATTTTTGATTCCAACCTGCTTGTGCACCAAATAACATTGTAAACTTTCTTGAAACTTGTAGGTGATAAGAATAAGCTAAATTGATTGTTGTCCAATTGAGTGTATTCTTACCCGCCATGTCGTTTGTAACAGAAAGTGCCACACCACCTTGAAGTACATTAACAAATTGATCGTACGAAACGCTATTTGTTACAAAGGCACCAGAAATATTGGCCCATTGATTACGGTAATTCATGTTTATACGTGGACACCCATGCGTTCCTGCCATTGCCGGATTCAAATAAATCGGATTCGCATAGAACTGTGTAAACTCAGGATCTTGTGAAAAACCGTTGAGCGACGCCAGCGCAATTAATAAAGTAAGTATTTTCTTCATAAATTCTATTTATTTGAAACGTGCATTTTTAGTTTTACCATTAAAACGGATTCCTATGTTATGCGAACCTAATTGCTCATTTGTAAGCAATGTATGTGTTCTATCATACTGATAAACCATTTTAAAGTTTTTAAATTTCATACCAATCGCGGCAGTAAAGTCATTATTTGTAGAATAAGATCCTCCCAATGTGAAGTGATTTAATCTAAAATTAGCTCCTACCCAAGCTTCTTTAGCCTCTCCAAAATATCTTCCTGCAATGAATGGACTAATTGACATATTTTTATTTGCTGATTCGTAATCAGCACCAATCACAGCGTTATAAAGTACTGGTGTTCTAATTGGTTCATTGCTTCCTTCTTTACGATAAACAATTGCATAATGGCGTCCAATATTATCAGCGCTTGCTCCTGCGTAAAACCACTTTGTATTCAACACAAAGCCTACACCGTAATCTTTATACCATAATTTATCTGTTTGGTCATTTGCAGAAGCAAAACTGCTATACAATAGCATTCCTCTATCCAATTCTACATCCATTCCTTCATCAAACTTTGAAGAGTTACCCGTTAATACGCCTAACGATACTTTAATACCCGGTTCAAGTACCGCATTTGGTCCCAAACTAATTTTTGGCGAATAGGTCATGTTTACAGAATAATCCCCTAAAGCTCCATTTCCATAAGTTGCAGAGTTAACTGAAATACCAAAACCACCTCTTAATTCAGGAACGTAATTATCAAAACTAAATTGCGCTTTATGAGAATTCATCTCTGATCCTAACCATTGATTTCTATAAGATAATTCAAACCTAGGCTTTAACATACCTCCTGCAAAACCAGGATTTGATGAAACCAAAGAATTTTCTGGTAATAACAATTCAGGATCTCTTAAATTCACTAAGCCAACTGGATAACCGAACATGCGTTCAATTTTTCTATAAATACGCTTAGTAACGCTTCCAAATGACCCGTGATTAATATTGCTCTTTTTATGCAAATCTATATCCGAATGATTTTCTGTTGGATTGTGTGTGTATTTAGAAGAATGAGTGTCATCCTCATATTTTGACTGCTCCTGCTTCATTGCAGCATTTACAGTTACGTAATAATCAGCATCATTAAAATCATTTGCTTGCCAATTACTAGAATTTGCTTCATCAAAACCACCGTTTGACTGATTCAAGCCCTCTTCTCCATTTCCACTATTCACGCCATTATAAGTTGAATTAGTTAAAGACGTTACAGCTACTTGATTTTGATATTGGGCTGCAGTAGTATATTCAGATGTTTCAAGCGTGTTAGAATTTTCAGCAATTAACTCATTATTATGTCCTAACTCCTCATCAATTGCTGAATTATGGTTCATGCCATTTTCAGTTGATGAATTTTCAGAAGCCTTAGAAAAATAAGATAATTGTGTTGATTGATTTGTATTTGATTCAGAGTTCTTAGCAAAATAACCACCTATACCTATAAGGGTAATTAAGGCAGCTGCTGCGCTCCAACCGAGCCAACCAGCAAACTTTCTGTTACGCTCTAAACTACTTTGTTGAGGATAAACTACATTATCAATGGGTATGATTGAATTTTGCCAAGCATCTGCGTCAGGTTCAAAACCAGGATTTTGCAATAAGAATTGCTCAAACGCATCTACTTCAGTTGCAGAGAGGTTTCCCTCCATGTAGTCGAACATCCACCTGTCGAAATTTTGAGGAATATTCATACGAGTATTGTTAGATCTTTTAACTGTTTTTTAATTTTATTCCGGGCTCTGAATAAATAGACTTTTACTTGAGCTTCACTTAAACCAAGTATCTCACCTATTTCCTGATAAGCATAACCTTCTAAATCGCGCAGAAGAATAATTGATTTTTGAACTGGCGGAAGCATAGCTAAACTTTTTTCTATTACCTCTTTCATTTCAAAATCGCGAGAATGGCACACAGCAGTGTCAGACGATACCGTATTTGCTTGGTATGAAATCCGACTTTTTTTCTTAATTAAGTTTATTAATGCGTTATGCGCACATGTAAACAACCAAGATTTTGCCTTCTCAACAACAACTTTCTTTCTGTTTTTCCATAATTTTTCAAAAACATCTTGTACAATATCGTTTGCATCCTCAGCATTTTTTAAGTACTTCAATGCATAGCCATACAACCTTCCGGAGTATTCTTTCACAGCGATATTATATTCTTTTCTTGTCAAATTAGGGCGTGGTTAAATCAGGTACAGTTCCCCTTCAAACAGCTAAAACAATCTAAACCCTCTAAAAGTTACAACCACTTCAAAGTTTTTAACGATTATTTTTTTACAAGTTACAAAATTATTAGGGTTTATAAGGAATTTAAAGGATTTTTAGTATCTTTCAAAACAAAGATTAACACTCATAAAGAATTCAAATTAGATGGAAGTAAAACGATTATTTGATATCCCATATTACCAATTAGAGCAATTTCCACAAGAAGATGCTTTTGTTGACAAAATTAATGGCGAGTGGATTAAGACATCCACACAAACCTATATTGAAAAAGCCAATGCGATTAGTAGAGGCCTTTTAAATAAAGGGATTCAGCCGGGAGACAAAGTAGCGTTAATCTCTAATAATCGATCAGAATGGAACATTTGCGATATTGGAATTCAGCAAATTGGAGCAATTGGCGTTCCTGTTTATCCTACAATTAGCGCTGATGTTTATGAGTACATTTTTAATGATGCAGGTGTAAAACTTTGCATTGTTTCTGATGATGAATTATATGGAAAAGTATTGTCGATTAAGGACAATGTTCCAACATTAACAGAGGTATTTACCTTTAATGAGGTTCCAAATGCCAAATCATGGAAAGAATTATTAGTTGATCCTGACGAAGCTTTAGATGCAGAAATTGAAAAAAGGAAAGCTGCAATAGACTATGAAGATTTGGTTACTTTAATCTACACATCAGGAACAACCGGCAACCCTAAAGGTGTAATGTTAGCACATAAAAACTTGTTGAGCAATGTAAAAGATTGCCAACCACGTTTGCCTGTGGACTCAAATGCAATATCATTGAGTTTTTTACCCGTTTGTCACGTTTATGAGCGTATGTTATTGTACTTGTATCAGTATACAGGAGTGTCTGTTTATTTTGCAGAGTCAATGGATACGATTGGAGATAATCTAAGAGAGGTTAAACCAAATGTATTTACGGCAGTTCCTCGTTTATTAGAAAAAGTTTACGATAAAATTATTGCTAAAGGCGAAGCCCTAACAGGAATTAAGCGCAAACTGTTCTTTTGGGCTGTTGAGCTTGGAGAAGAATATGATGTTGTTGGTAAATCAGGTTGGTACAAGTTTAAATTAAGCATTGCGCGTAAATTGATTTTTAGCAAATGGCAAGAAGCATTGGGTGGAAACTGTGAGGCTGTTGCTTCTGGTAGTGCTGCCTTACAACCGAGATTAGCTCGTATATTTTTAGCTGCAGGAATTCCTGTAATGGAAGGTTATGGTTTAACAGAAACTTCGCCAGTGATTAGTGTAAACTATGAAAAAGGAAATAATGTACGCATTGGAACTACAGGAACTGTACTTGATAATGTAACGGTAAAAATTGCTAAAGACGGCGAGATTTTAGTAAAAGGGCCTAATGTTATGATGGGCTACTATAATATGCCAGAAAAAACCGCCGAAGAAATTGATAAAGACGGATGGTTCCACACGGGTGATATTGGAGAATTTGTAGAAGGTAAATTTTTAAAGATTACCGATCGTAAAAAAGAAATGTTTAAAACCTCTGGTGGTAAATATATTGCTCCGCAGGTAATGGAAAACAAGTTTAAAGAATCGCGCTTTATTGAGCAAATAATGGTGATTGGTGAAAATCAAAAAATGCCTGCTGCCTTGATTGTTCCGGCTTTTGAATTTATTCAGGAATGGATTAAATATAAAAAGTTAGATATTGGTTTATCTAATGACGAAATAGCAAACCATCCAACAGTTATCGAACGAATTTCAAAAGAGGTGGATGAATATAATGTTGGTTTTGGAAAGTGGGAACAAATCAAAAGATTTGAATTAGTGAACGATCCATGGACACCAGAAACAGGTGAGCTGACTCCAACATTAAAACCTAAACGCCGTGTAATTTTAGCGAAGCACAAAGATCTTTACGACAAGATTTATTGTTAATATTTTCAAGAATACAATAATGTTGTGCTTTTGTAGAGCTGTTAAATTGGACTATTCCATATAATCGGCTTAACTTCATAGTTAAACTACAATTTATCATGAAGAGCTTTCTTATTTTGCTGAGCATTTGTTTCTCAGGACTTGTTTTTGGACAAAATAAAAGTGTCCTTTTCCTAGGCAATAGCTATACGGGTGTCAACAATTTACCTTTATTAGTATATGAAATAGCCTTGTCTCAAGGGGATACCTCGGTTTATGACGCTAATACACCAGGAGGTTATACTTTTAATTTACACCGAACAAATCCTACAACCCTTTCAAAAATTGAAAGTCGTAATTGGGATTATGTAGTATTGCAAGAGCAAAGTCAAATTCCATCTTTACCAGAAGCCATTACTGGACCTGATTATAGTCCGCCGCATGCCATGGAATTAAATGAAATTATCAAAGAGAATGACACTTGCTCTAAAGTAGTTTTTTATATGACTTGGGGACGAAAAACTGGAGACGCTAGTGTTTGTGATGAACATCCGCCAGTTTGCACCTACGAGGGAATGCAAGGAGAATTACGTAACGCTTATTTAGACATGACGATTGAAAATGATGCAAGAGTTGCTCCAGTTGGCATGGGATGGAAAACAGTTATTGATGATGATCCTACAATTGAACTTTATTCTGGAGATGGTAGTCACCCAAATATCAATGGTTCTTACTTAACGGCCTGCATTATGTATGCCACTATTTATCAAAAAAGTCCCGTAGACGCAAGTTATATTGCAAGTTTAGACGAAGATTTAGCTGCGTATCTCCAAGAAAAGGCGCACGACATTGTATTTGATAGTTTAGCAACTTGGAGAATTGGGCTGAATGATTTAACTGTTGGGTTTGACTATACAAATACTGATTTAAACTATGACTTTACGAGCAGTAGTGAACACGCCACTAGCTGGGAATGGTTGATTGATGAAACAATTTACACTGAAGAAAACCCAAGTCATGCTTTTGATGAAGAAGGTATTTATGAGGTAACACTAACTGTATATGATGGGTGTGATACATTAACAGAAACCCAAACTATTACAGTTGGCAGTGCTTCATTAATCGATATTAAAAATGAAGTTCATCTTTACCCAAATCCAGCAAGTGAAACCTTATACATTCAAGGTTTTAATAGTAGTATCACAGAAGTCAATATCTACGATTTATATGGACGCACAGTTGGTATATA
>CAKZPK010000398.1 GCA_937139035.1 uncultured Crocinitomix sp.
AATACGAATTAAAAAATAAATTCAAAAACAAATGCTGGCGCATGTGGAGTTCTTGCGTTTTCACTTGGGACGGAAAAATTGTGCCTTGTTGTTTTGACAAAGACGCCCAACATCAAATGGGCGATCTGAAAACAAAAGATTTTAAAACAACGTGGAAATCTAGCATATATCAAGAGTTTCGCTCTAAAGTATTTAAGAATCGAAAGGATATTGAGATTTGCAAAAACTGCTCTGAAGGTTCAAAAGTTTGGGTATAATCAATTTTTTTTCACTCTCTTCAACTCACCTAATCTACCACTTCACCCTTAACATCTCCACGAAAACTAATTCTGCCTATCATTAATATAAGTCGCATTGTAACTTTAGACGCAATCCATTGTTTACAATAATGAAACGCAAATAATTGATAATTTACAATTTGATCCAATGAAATATATCCTATTAACTATTTTATTTACAACAAGTATGGTTGGTTTTTCGCAAGAGATTTCAACCTCTAGAATAAGCAGTAAAATTGAAGCCATAACAGTATTTTTAACGGGTGGAGAAGTGCACCGTACAGCATCTGTAAACCTGAAAAAAGGAAGAAATAAACTTGTTTTTACAGAAATAAGTACTGTTGCCGACAATAAAAGCATTCAGTTTTCAAGCGAAACTGCTTTAAGCCTTGTTTCGGTAAGTTCAGAGATTGATTATTTAAGTGTATCTGATCGAAACCCACGAATTAAAGCAATAAAAGACTCCATTCAATTATTAAGTGATGAAGTTATAGATTTACAAAACGAAAAATCTGCCTACCAAGTTGAAAGACAATTATTAGAACAAAATAAGTCTATCAAAGGGGAACAACAAAATTTAACTGTTGAAGAACTGAGTGCTATGGCTGCCTATTATCGCAAACACATCATGGAAATTAACAAAACCATGACTCAGTACGATTTGCGCATTCGAAAAAAGAACAACTTAAAATACAGGTATCAAAATCAACTAACCGAACTCAATTATAAAGAGACAATTAAGAGTAATCAAATTGTTGTAATTGTAGATGCCCAAGCAACTGAAACTGCTACAGTAGAATTAAAATACATGGTTTCAAACTGCGGATGGCAAGCAAATTACGACTTACGGGCAAATAATATTAAGGACAAAATATCTTTAAAATACAAAGCCAAAGTTTACAATAATACCGGTAATGATTGGGCGGATGTAAACTTGTTTTTATCGACTTCTGATCCTAATATATCAGCCTCTGCGCCAGAACTAGCTCCATGGTATTTGAATTATAATTCATTAATGAACCAAACTAGTGACGCCTATCAAGGAAATGAATATGTAGTACCAGATAACCGCGCCTACAAAAAATACTACCAAAACTGGAATGCTGCTCCTCAAATATCTCAAAACTTAGATGGTATTTATGCTACTGATAATTATGAGCAAAGCCAAGAAACGGTTGCTAATCCTGAGGATAATATAAAATTTACTAACATTGAAGTTTCGCAATTATCAACAACATTTGAAATTGAAAAACAATACTCTATTCCAAGTGATGCGAAGCCTTATTTGGTAGATATTACAGAGCACAACCTTACTGCTACATTCTCTCATAAAGCAGTTCCAAAACTAGATAAAGATGCTTTTCTGTTGGCCAACATTGTTGGATGGGAAAGTTTAGACTTAGTTCCTGGACCAACGCAGGTTTACTTTTCAGAGGCTTTTGTAGGTCAATCTTATATTAACACAAGTAATGTTGCCGATACTCTCCGTTTATCTTTTGGGAGAGATACTAAGATTCCTGTTTCAAGAAAATTAATGCAAGAATTTAGTGATAAGAAGGTAATTGGTAGCAACCGTAAAGATAACTATACTTATAAAATAATTGCCAAAAATAATCGTGACATTCCGGTTAGGTTAAACTTATACGATCAGATTCCAATTTCACAAGACAGTGATATTTCAATTACAATTAACGAAACTTCAGATGCAACCTATAATGAAACTTCAGGTAAATTAACATGGCTATTGAACCTGAAACCAGGCGAATCAAAATCTTACCAAATTTCATTCACGATTAAATATCCTAAAGACAAAACAATTCGTGTTAAGAAGTATAGAACGATTTCTTGTCCTAGTTTTTAATGACGGAAGGAAATCTTTCTTATTGCCGATATAGTTCCTCTCTCAAATCAAAACAAAGTTGATTAATATGAGAGAGGTTCGGTCGGTCTGGTAGGGTTGATTTTTCAAATGCAGCTTCCATTTCTACTTGCTTTTTATTGGCCATTTCTAATAAATCTTGATATTCAAACTCTCCAGATTTAATTGCTAGTAAAAAGTCTCGATTGGGTCTATGGACATTTACTTTATGTTCTTGCGCAATCTCAATTGCCATGTCTAGCAATCGAAATGTGTGCATCATGTTTTTAGCGTCATAGTTCTTTCCGTGCGATTTTGTATTCTCGTATCTGTCCTCATTACGATTCTCCACCCACCCCCAATACTCTTTGTAATCTTTACAATAAATAGAATAGGCATCCTTATTAAAGTACAACAATGCTACTTGTTCATCTTCAGCCGCAACGGAACTTAATGAAATATCATTCGATTCATTGCTCTGTATAATTCCTTTATATGCACTATTTACATTATAATATAGACCATACATATTTCGCATGTGCGGTATTTTCACCAAACCACAATCCGATTGATAAAATTTCATTTGCTCCAAATACTTTTGGACAGGTACAGAACCATTTTTATGATTCACGTAACAAAAATCAAGTACCGTTTTACGTTCTTTAGCTATTGGATTGACAATTTTTTTCTTGAGTCCTTTTGCTTTTTTGATTTGCGAGATGGCAAATTTACCAAATGTGTTTTTACATAATTTTGATAAAATATTTTCCGTTTTTAATTGGTTCAAAATTGGATTTCGGTAAATCACATGTTCGTCTGGTGTGCTCAATAACTCCAAAATGTTTGGATTATTAACTGAAAGCAACTCGATCAACCTTCTAAGTTCATAAAACACAATATCGTTTGTGCTGTTATTAACTTGAGCGGTGTAATTGAGTCCGTAAAAATCAAATTTGGGTAAAAGAAAAACACCTTTGATATCGGTATCAGAAGTTGGTGTAGCAAGACCATAAGCCCTGCTTCCACTAATGCACTCTAAAATAATTGATTCGTTTTTTCTAAGATCTTTTATTTCCATTCCTGTTGAACTTGAGACGCTAAAAAAGTGTTCAATGAAGTAACATTGCCTTTGGATGTAGCCAATGAATTTGCTTCATTACTTGCACGATCAATACACTTTTGCATAAACTCAATCAACTCTTTATCTCCTGTATGAAAATAAGCTTCGCTAATGGTAGATTTTAAGGCAATCAACTCCATTATTCTTTCTTTGTGCGCTGACATTTCAGTCAAACCATCCAACATTTTCGAAAATTCAATTGGAGGCATTTCATCTTTTTCTAAAATCCAAAGACATGCTGTGGAAGTTCTTAACGCATAAAAAAACCGCTTGAGTTTATATTCTTTACTATGATCAATGTCTTCAATCATTTTTTTGGCCATATTCAAATAATGATGCATGGTTGCAATTTTTGAATAGCAAGCTTGAGCCAATGGTTTTATTTTTTCAATAAACTGGGCATCTGCCTTATAAATTATTGGAGATTGAAGCCTTTCTAACAATGCAGGATTCGATTTAGCTAACAATTGAAGAGACTTTCTTAATTCCCAACCAGAAATATCAATGTCATTATTCTCTAACATCATTTCTATTGTGTCCTTAGGATTATTGATGGTCAAATACCAATCCAATTTATGGACATAAATTATTCGGATATCAAAATCACTATCAGGTGACGGGAATCCCCAAGCACGTGAACCAGTTTCGCAGGCCAGTAATATTTTAATATCCTTTTCTGCTTCAATTTTATTTAAATAATGAAGAATTTTTTCAGTCATAGTTTTACAAATTACCGCCCTAACACGGTTTTATCCCATTTGCTCTAACTCCAACTCAACTTTCTTTCTAAAGTTGCGCACATTATTTTCTAATTCTGCAAAAAATCGGTTTCGGTCTTTAGCATTAACCTCTGAAATAAGGTTAGAATTTTGCAATAGGTTGTCTAACACAAATTCAGACTCTTGTATATAATAAGGATCTGTTGTGTTCAGATAATTCATGATATTGTGCGAGAAAAACACAGCTGATCCTGAATTAGATTTAATCAAATATGTATTATCAGAAATAAACGTTTCGTTAAAATACATGTGCAATTCATTGCCAGACTCAGGCGGTTCATTTCTGAAAGCAAACTTTCTACCGAGCTCGGCTTGTGCTTTTAAATGACCAATTAAATCCATCAAATTATCAATCAACTCAAGTGTATAACTCGGCTCTTCAAATAATCGTGAATCAAAATAGTATTGAATTTGGCGCAAAGTTCCACGCAATGTTTCTAACGAATAAATTTCTGTACTTGGTATCGAATTATAAATATTGTGCGCCTCAATCCCTATCATTAAGACCTTTTTATCAATTTTTTCGCGTTTAAACAATTCGTTTTGATAAGCTGGAATTTTCAAATAAGTTTTCGCCCAAAAGAAAAATTTAAATCGCGTTAAGTGTGGCAAATTGAAAAGCTGAAAAATGGGTGTATCATTCACACTCATTATCATACTTGTATCTTCCATTTCCTTAATCTGTTTTAGCGCATCTCTCAACCCTATAACCCAGGTCTCAAAATTAAGCCCAATACGATCTAAAGGCATGTAAGAAAAATTAACTGATCCTTTTTTATAAGCATCAATTTCATCAAACGAGATATTATAAGCTTCGCACAGCGTTTTAGTTTCGTATATGCTCAATGGAACATCTCCACGCAATCTTCTGTACACAGCATCCTGACTTAAATAGAGTGTATTCATTAATACAACTGCTATTTTTTCGTCTTTAGGTAATTGCTTTTTTATTGATTCAAAAATCCTTTGTTGAACATCTTGATTTACATCCATGTCTACAATTTAATAATAATTACGACCAATTAGGTAATTTTTAACGTAGTCATTAACACCTTCTTCTAACGAAGAGAATGGTTTATTATAACCTGCCGATTTTAATTTAGTAATATCTGCCTCTGTAAAGTACTGATACTTATCTCTAATGTCTTCAGGAGTCGGAACAAATGAAATATTTTCCTCCACCCCCATAGCTTTGAAAGTAGCTTTGGTTAAATCAACAAAAGTTCTTGCTGTTCCTGTTCCTAAATTGTATAAACCACTATTTGGTTTTTCCTGCATTAAAAATGTACAAACACTTACTACATCTTTTACATAAACAAAGTCACGTAATTGCTCACCATCTTTATAATCTGGATTATGCGAAGCAAATAACTTCATTCCTCCAGAAGCGGTGATTTGATTAAAAGCATGCATAATTACAGATGCCATTCTACCTTTATGATATTCATTTGGCCCGTACACATTAAAAAATTTAAGCCCCGCCCAAAAAGGTGGTGCTTTCTCTTGTTTTAATGCCCATTTATCAAATTCATTTTTAGAATCACCGTATGGGTTCAATGGTTTTAATTGATCTAAAATATCGTGGCTATCAGAATATCCATTTTCACCAATTCCATAAGTCGCTCCACTACTCGCATATACTAATGGAATATTATTGTCAGCACATAAGTTCCACATGTCTTGCGAATAAGTCACGTTTAACTCATCAAAAATTGCTTTATCAAATTCTGTTGTATCTGTTCTTGCTCCTAAATGAAAAATAAAATCTATTTCATTTGAAAAATCCTTTGCCCAAGCAAAAAAATCAGTTCGCGGTATTTTTGCAACGATTGATTTTCCAGCTAAATTATTCACTTTATCTTCTCTGGAAAAGTCGTCTACAACAATTATATCCTGATGTCCAAGTTGATTCAATTCTGCAACTAAACATGACGAAATGAAACCTGCTGCACCTGTTACTACTATCATAGTTTATTATTTTAAGCCAAAATGTCAGTAAAACCCCAATGGTAGGGTTCTTGCTTTTGACTAATTAACAAAATTAGAACTATATTTTTATTAAATTTGATTACAAAATAAATTAAAATGGATTATAACAATTACGAAGTCATTGATAGCGAATCAAAAATTGCTGAATTATCACGCACGTTTTTCGCCAATGTCTATAAATACATGTTTTTAGCATTAGCAGTATCAGGTTTTGTATCTTGGTATGCTTCAACACAGGATTGGTACTTACAAATGATGTTTACTGAAACAGGATTATCTCCAGTTGGATACATCACAATGTTTGCACCTGTTGGATTGGTTTTATTAATTCAACTCCGAATCAATAAAATGTCTTACTCGGCAACGTTGGGGCTTTATTTACTTTATTCGATCCTGATAGGAATTAGTTTAGCATTTATCTTTATGATTTATACTTCTTCCTCAATTTTCTTAACATTCTTTGTTACAGCAGGCGCTTTTGGGTCAATGGCTTTACTAGGCTATTATACAAAAACGGATTTGAGCAAAATGGGGAGTTTATTATACATGGTTTTTATAGGGATGTTTATTGCAGGAATTGCAAACATGTTTATGGGAAGCGATATGATTAGCTATGTTATCTCATTCTTAGGTTTGATTGTATTTACAGGGTTAACTGCATACAAAATGCAGGAAATGAAGAAAATTGCAAGCGAACCAGCCCTACAAGGTGAGGACCGTAAAAAACAAGAGTTATTGGGAGGATTAATTCTTTACATCCTTTTCATCAACTTATTTATGTCTATTCTTCGATTTGTAGGAGATAGAGGATAAACAATAAAACAGAAAGACTATGCAGGGAGAAGGAATGATGACCTACTATTGGGGTCCAATGATTATTGGTGGCGTTTTTATGCTCATCAGTTGGTTAGTTGGAAGTACACTCAAGCGTAAGTTTGCCAAATACTCAAAACTACAAATGTCTAATGGCATGACAGGTAGAGAAGTGGCCGAACGCATGCTAAAGGACAACGGCATTTATGATGTTAAGGTAATTGCAGTTAAGGGACAATTAACAGATCATTACCACCCTATCCACAAAACGGTTAATTTGAGCGAGGCGGTTTATAATAAAGCTAATGCTGCGGCTGTAGCAGTTGCGGCACACGAATGTGGTCACGCCGTGCAACATGCCAGAGCATACAAACCATTGAATATGCGCTCGAAACTTGTACCGATCCAAAATGCGAGCGGTATGATTTTGAATGTTGTGGTAATTGGTATGGCATTTTTAGGCGGAGCACTCGGCGGAATAGCGCCTTTTATGATTTACATAATTATTGCTGCGCAAGCCGCAATTACTTTATTTGCACTTGTTACCTTACCTGTAGAGTTTGATGCCAGTAAACGCGCCTTGCAATGGATTGAAGCAAACGGCATTGTTACTACGGATGAATATGATGGCGCTAAGGATGCACTGAAATGGGCAGCCATGACATATGTTGTTGCCGCATTAGCAGCAGTTGCAACATTGCTTTACTACATCATTATATTATTGAATAGACGATAATTTAAATCGATTTTTTTTTAGAAGACGCCCTGGTAATTTACTAGGGCGTTTTTTTGCATTTATGTCAAGCTTATTTTAGGTTACTTAATTTGAAAAAGAACATTAATGCATATGACAAAGTTTCTTTTAATTAGTTTCTCAAGCTTAGTTTTAGCAATCACCTCCTATGCGCAATCAGACACAATACGCATTTACCTTGATTCAACTGCTTGTGCCGCTAAACCTTTTCAACACGACATTAGAGGGATTCGTCCCTACCGCTTAACGGCAGCCAGTAAAACAGGGCGTGGTTTCATTGATAGTGTAAGAATTTGCAATCATGCAATACTGGCGGATACTTCTGATTATTATTTAATAGTTTACACTCCAGATAGCACCAAATTGCTCGAAGGACAATTCTATGGTAAACATGCCAATGGAACAATAAAAGAATATGATAAATGGGGACGTATTATTTTTGACGGAATGAATCGTTATCAAGATTCTGACAAAAGTAATTCTTACGGTTATTCAAAAGCCGTTGGAACCAATATTACCTATACCTACAAAAACCGTAATTCAACCCAACCTAAAATAACTAGAAGGGTAATTTACAAACCCAATTCAAAAAAATACTTCATACAGTTATATGATGAAAACGGACAATTAATAAAAGAAACTAAAGGCAAAAGGTAAAATGAAGAGCAGTACATTATAATGCAGAAAGCCCCCCATACTTATTCAGTACGAGAGGCCCCAGATTTACTTCTTATTAATTTCTATTTCTTTACCAACTTCACAGTTTGGTTTACATTACCTGCAGAAATTTGAATAAAGTATACACCATTTTCTAGGCTAGAAAGTTCTAAAGTTTCCTTATTGAAACCACTTCCAGTTAAAATAGTTTTACCATTCAAATCATATAACATATACACGAAATCACCTTCCATTTCAAGAACAGTTTCTCCCAATGTTGGGTTTGGATAAAGTTTAATTGCTAATTGAGTTTCTGTAGCAATTCCAACTTGACTATTTATAACAATAGTTTCAGAAGCCGTGCATCCCCATTCATCCTCAACAATTACAACATAAGTTCCAGCAACCATTCCTGAAAGATCTTCAGTATCATCATAGTCTCCTGTTCCGTCATTATCCCAATCAAATGAATAATCTGGATAACCACCTGTTACGGTAATATCAATTGATCCATCATCTCCAAAAATTTCATCTTCAGTAGTAAACGAAACTGCCAATGGTTCAAGTACAGTAACTTCTTGCGTTGCAGTACAAACATAACCGTCATATAATTCAGACATATGTACCATTAAGTTTGCTCTGTAATTGTTTGATTCTAAAAGCGGTGTATGAAAGTTACTTGTAGTCATTCCTCCCATCATTACATTTCCGTTACCCCAATTTTTTTCGCCTAAAACAATGTTTGTAGCATCTGTTGAATTAACAAGTACGGTTGTAAACCCTGAACCGGTGATATGTGCGTGGCTGTAGCTTGAACCTGTCATTGTTATGGCTGTTGGTGAGTTAGGTCCAACATATGCAGGATGCAATAAATCAGCAACATCAACACTACCTGACGCATCAGCATAAACTAAAGTTGATCCATCAAATCCAAAATCCATATCTCCACCTTCGTTTGGTGCAGAATTCAATAATAAACTTCCTCCGGCATCTACCCAGTTTTCAATAATTTCAAGATTATCAATTAAAAAAGTGTTTAATTCTGCTGCTCCATTATCACTTCCATCAATAAAAACGAATGATGTACTACTAGAAAACACTGCTTCTGGATCTAATGTTTCGAAAAAGCCTAAAGTCCATTGTCCAGTTCCAAATGCTAGGTTCATTGCATCTGTATTACTTGAACTTCCCCAAGGATCTCCAGCTGTAGCTCTTAAATAAAACCTACTCGTAGCATTGCTCATATAATGCAATAAATTTGCTCTCCAATTTGCAGATTCAGCTAATGGTGAATGATAGTTATTAGTTGTCATTCCACCTAACATTACATGCCCTGCACCCCAAGCTTTTTCGCATAAAACAATATTAGTTGCATCAGTAGAGTTTACTAAAACATTTGTAAAATCAGTACCTGTAATATGTGCGTGGCTATAACTTGAACCTGTCATAGTTACTGCTGTTGGTGAATTTGGCCCTAAATAAGCGGGATGAGTCAAATCCACTACATCAACACTTCCTGATGGGTCAGCATAAACCAAAGTTGATCCATCAAATCCAAATGGAATATTTGACCCTTCGTTTGGAGCCGAGTTCATCAATAACCTTCCTCCTTCATCTACCCAATCTTCAATTAAAGATAGGTTTGCAGATAAAAATGCAGCTAATTCAACAGCACCGTCATCACTGCCATCAATAAAAACAAATCCTGTTGCTTCTGAAAATACTTCAGCTGGATCTAATGATTCAAATTCTGCCATACTCCACTCTCCTGCTCCAAAAGCTAAGTCCATTGCTTCTGTATTCGAAGCTGAACCCCAAGGTTCTCCTTCTGCTGATCTTAAATAATAGTTTTCTTTAATGATTTCATAATTATATGAAACAACATGGTCGCCAGAACCTGCTACTACAGGATCAAATGTGCTGCCAGTAACGCCAGGCCCGCTAAATTCTCCTCCTTCAGGAGTCCCCACTAAAGTAGCCGAACTTCCGTCTGCGCAATAAATTGAGTCAAGCCCAGAGAAAGAGCACTGCCCATTAACATTTATCCCTAAGCATAGCAATACTGCTGTGGATAAAATCGATTTAAAGATGTTTGGTTTTTTCATTTTGTATTATTTGTGTAAAACTTAGCCGCAAATAACGGGGCTAAATTCAGGCAAAATTTGAAAACCTTATTAACGACACCATTTTATTTATTAACGGTCATTTTCATTTTTGCGAAAATCGCAAACCAGTTTTATAGGTGGTGAAATTCAATTTAAGCAGGCCCTACTGATGTTGTAATTTTACAGCAACAAAAAATTATAATCATGAAAAATTTAATCGCTTTAGTACTAGTAGTTTTAGGTTTAAACGCATTTGGACAAACGGACAATGTAAAGTCACATACTATTTCAATAGAAACAGGGTTGTGGGATCGAGGTGCTACTGGAATTGGATATAATTATAATTTCTTAAAAACAGAAAACACTTTTGTTTCTATTCATGCGTCAGCTGGAGTTGGACTTCTTTTCGTTAACGAATATTACACTATTGCGCCTTCTTTAAACATTGGTAAAAAAATGCTTTTATAACAATTGGCGCCCAATATAAATACACCGATCATTACTATTTAAAATGGCGTGATTTTTTAACTGAAACTGGCAATTATGAAGGTGCAGGATTTGGAAGCTTTATAGGTTTTAACATTTTTAGTGACGCTGGTTTCAATTTTAAAGGTCGTGTTAGCGCAACCTATTTATTTAACGCTGGTGAGCGAATGTCATTAATGCCTGGCGCCGGTTTATCTTTTGGTTATTCATTTGGGAAATAATATGCGAATGATAAAAAATGTTATAGTTATAGCACTACTTTTTATTATTAGTGGATCAGCATATAGTCAGTCTTATCCTGGCCATAAAAACTTTAGAAAGCGATCAGGAATAATTGGTAAAAAGACAAAAAGAGGTCAACATTATAACAATGACTTTAAACGAATAGATCTTTTGGGACATATAGGCGTTAGCTTTGGTCAAGAAACATTAATTGGGTTGCCAAAACTTGGCGGAATATGTCGTTTAAATTTTAATCGAACAAAAAGTATTGAAAATCGACCGTTCAAAGGAAACTCATTCTATGTTGGCGCCGACCTTTCAATGTTAGTCTTTTTTGCTGGGGCATTTAACACTGGAGTTCAAGCCGGGTTCAAATTTGGTCCCATCACAATTGACAATTCATTTTCTCAGCTTTCCTTAATGAGCCCTGAAAGTGATATCGTTGCAAGACAGACTTCCTATAATCCTAAAATTGGTTTAGTCATTGGTCCGGCCTGGTTAAAATTTGGTCCATCCTATATTATAAAGGGAGACAATATACTAAGAGACGGTTTTGGAATGAATAATTTCCCCTTTAATGCCGAACTCTGTTATGTCGGATCATTCTAAGTGAGAATTAAAAGGTTTAGGAATATCTCCTAGTCTATAATATTGCA
>CAKZPK010000399.1 GCA_937139035.1 uncultured Crocinitomix sp.
AAAGCGGTTTTCCATGAATGACTGCGTACTGCTATCCATTCGTTGCCCACCTGTTTTACTTAATCCATTAAAACCACTTGTAACATTTCGCTTTGCTGTAGGTTTCATTTTACGTTGAATACTTCGCCCGGTCGGGTTGAGTTTTCCGTTAACAGGAGAAGAAACAATTTGAGCAGCTATATTATCTGCCTCTTTTTCTTCTGGACTTGTTTGAGTTGTAGATTTAAGTTTAGGTGTTATATAAAAGTTATTCAACAAGAAATCTTTTATAACCTGCCCTGTACTCACCGCCGTTTTTTCAATAGACTCTGCTGTCCCTTTCTTTTCCTCAAAATACAATTGCTGAATATCAGCATCCCCTGAAAAAGGTGTTCCTACTACCTGTTTAAGTGTTAAATCTCTATTTGATGAAAAAGATGGTATAAAACTAGACAATGTAGTTTTCACAGGCTTGTAGGATGCCAATTTCAAAAATGGAAAACAGTCCTCCATTGCTGTGTTAAGACCTTTAACTTGTTCAGCCTCTCCTTCTGCAATATATTCCTCAGCTACACCTACCTCTTGAAAAGCTCTTTTCACACTATAGCCTTTTATCATACTGGTTCTCCACATTTCTGGATTTGCATGACTTTGATCAATATTAAAGATAGCTCTAACTTGAGCATTACTTAAATTTTGCAGACCAATTGCCACTCCGACAGTCTCAATTTTAACATCCGTTTTATCATCTGTTCTTACATGAAAGCGTTCACTATCGGTTACTAATTTTGCAACAGAATCAAAAGCTACAGATGCATTTGGATTTAATCTAAAAACCGTACGTGCAAGAGCCTCTCCTTCTTTCGCCCCATTTCCAAAACTGTCTTCAGTCAAATAAATTACATCATTACCTCCTTTGTCTTTAACCTTAACAATTGTATTCGGTTCAGTAAAATATATACCTCGCGCAGAGAATGCAGCAATTTTATCTCTTATTTGATTATCAATTTTACTTGCAAGAACTTTTGCCGCATCTACATTAGATACGTCCCCTCTATTTGTTTCAAATTCAAAGCTATATCCTCCACATGCCAATACTGGTGTTTCCCCAAACTGCTTTTCATGCCTTTTTAATAGTGCGTCATATCTAGTAAATAAACCTTCAACCAACGGTTTGGTGTCCTTTGACGCCAATTGCTCTGTCAGGCCATCAGCTGTAGTAGCGTTCAAATTAACAGCATCACTATCTGCCGTTTGCAAAAATACTTCACCGATATGAGCTTGATTTGACAGGAGCGTCTGATATCCTTTAATTTGAGGGGAAGCCGCAATTCTTCCATTAATCTTTCCGTAAGGAATTACAGATTGATCAATAGCCTTCTTCTCTTCAGCCTTAAGGGCAGTTTTTCTTGTGCTATTTGCATCTTGAAAAATCTTTCTCATTCCTTCAAAATTCTTTCCTACAGATGATCCGTCTGGAGCAATCCAGTTTGGCCTCCATAAGAAGCCTAATACTGTCAATGGAAAATCCGCAAATTCAGTAACTCCTTTAATTTCATCAGCAAGTGTATCCATATTTTGGTTCTTACCTTCCAAATCATCAATAGCATTGATTCCAACTACCATTGCCATTCTTGACTTAGCCTCTGTTGCTGGAGTAAATGCCTGACGACTATACAGATTTGCAATTTCTACTGGTTTCTTATCTTTTGAAGCAACCACTCTTCTTACACTTACAGCATAACCATTTACTTTATTTTCACCAACAGTCATAGGTACTATTGTAGCAGTATTTGACGTTGTAGGAAACAATTGAGTATCCAGTAAAGTTCCGATACCATCTGCCCCGCCTTTTTTGACCGAATACTCCTTCTCTTCCACTCTTTTTTTGCCCTTAATTCCGGATCTAGCTACGTAATCATAATTCCACTTATCTCCCTCTGGAATTGGCGTGATCTTTTTAAATACTGGAAACTTTTTCGTGGCACTCTTAGCGATTAAACCAGCTTGTTCTCCTGTTAAATCTCCATCTTTATCAGAATCCAATTTATTTTCTTCACTTAAAATATATTTCTCTCCATCAGCCAATTGCTTCTTTCTTTCTTTAGGACTTAATGGTTTATCTTTCCCTATACCCAACAATCCTTTACCTGCCTCCAACATCTTCGCTCCAATTTCCCAAGCTTTGTCAATCATCCATTGAATGCCTTCATCTACCTTAGCTTGTATGCCTCCTATAATTTCCTTGATTTTTTTACCAATACCGCCCAAACCAACTTGGTTTGCTAAGAACCCAATCATAATTGGCATTCCTTTAGCCATTGTGCTTTCCAATAAATCAGCTGCAGGTTTAATATTTCCTTGAGCTATTTGAACCACTCCGCCCAAGAAACTATTCAACATTTCGAGCATTGGAACCATATACTCAATAGCCGACTGCACCGCTTTGGAAAAGGCAATAAAACTATTCACTACAGCCATTATTCCTGTAGGATCCAGCAAACTCAATAGTTTGACGGTTACTTGCTCAATAATCTTAGTCATGATCCAATTTTTAGCAGCTGAAATAACCATATCCCAAAGTCCAGTCAGTTTTTCCTGAATTTTCTCCCAAATAACAATTGGTCCGCGCTCCATAATATCTTTCACAAAGGACCAAACGCCCATTGCTTTATCAAGCATTCCTTCAATTTTCTCCCACTTTTCTGGCCCCACTTTTTTCTTTAATTTCTCAAATATTTTCTCCTTTGTTACTCCTAAAATTTCAAAAACTAACCCCAGTATTGATTTAAAACTAAAATCTGTTGGAATAGTAATACCTGTATCTCCCAGCTGCCCGAAGAGCCAATCACCGACACCTTTTAGCAAGTGGGTGAGTATGTTTCCAAAGAACTGAACAAAGCCTTGTTTTACGGCTTTCAAAATGTTTTTCAAGAATGCAATTGGATCTTTTTTAATCTCTTCATAAGCTGTTTGCGCTCGACTAATTATACTGCCTATTAATTCAAAAGGGAAGCCCATTAAACGCAAGGCAATTTCAACCAATTTAATGACCACCTTGCCTACAAAAGCAATAATACGACCGATTGGAGCACCAAATAAATCCATGACCCTACCAAAAGTTTCAATCGGCGTTGCTAAATCAGATAATGAGAAATCATTCCACGCCTTGGTAAACAATCCACGGACCATATCCCAAGTTAAATCCAACTCTTCAATTGCACCTTCAATCCAGGCAATAGCTTCTCCTATTACTCCGCTTTGTTTAAGTTCTTGAAACTTCTCTTCACCGCCTGGAATTAATCCCATAAAGCCGCGAATAATATTTTCCGCACTTCGCTCTACAGGCTCTTGAGAAAAGACGTCTTTCCCTAAAATAACGGTTACCAAATTATAGCCAGGAATTGTTTTAGCAAACTTGATAAGTCTTGCAATTAGTGCGTCTTTAATGAACTTCAAGATCATTGTAGCCACCTCTAAAGCAAAGCTGACCATTTTAGAAACTGGATCGCTGAAGAGTTTGTAAATTGTTTTAAATGTTTCTACCGGATACAATAAGTCAGATACAGAGAAGGTTTTCCAAAGGGTAACAAATCCATTTTTTAAACCTGAAATTATAGCAACAACACGAGCAATAGAAGTATCCACCCAATTTGCTGCTTTTTGCAAGGCACCACTTTCCTCCATCTGCTTGAGCTGCGCTTCTCCCTCAGGATGCAATGCTGCAAATCCTTTAATCAAATTCATTCCGTTGCGTTTAACAGGCTTACCTGTCAACGGATCCTCTTGTAACACAACGGTAATTAAAGGATACCAAGGTGTTTCTTTTTTCACCCAAACGAGCAATTCATTGACAACAATGTCTCGAACAATTTGTAGAATTTTTGTTCCAACTCGAACTATGAAGTTCTTAATATCCAAAACTGGTTTACTAAAACGCTCATAGATTTTAGTGAAAGTTTCGGTAGGTTTTAATAGGTCGGAAATTTTAAATTCTTTCCATGTTTTAGTAAATGCACCTGTCAAATCACCTAAAATGCCAACAATACTTTTTAAGGTATCATCAATCCACAATGCTCCCTCAGTCAAAGCACCATTTTTCTCCATTTTAGTTATCTGCGCTTGCCCATCAGCCTGTAATAAAATTACCGCACGTAAAATCGCATCTCCATCTCGTTTTATTTCTTTGCCCGAAAGCGGATCACTTCCTAATATCAATGTAAGCATTGGATAGAGAGTTGTTTTTTTCTTAATCCACTCCAATAATGCATCAATTGCAATTGATTTTACAATAGCTAAAAACTTAACAGCAACATTCTTGGCAAATGTTAGCACCTTATCCACATAAGGTTTAAAGATTTTTATTCCACGATCCAGCGCTCCTTTAGGATCGGTAACATCAGACATAGATAAACTACCAATAAAACGCCCGAAATCAGAAATTATATCCGTTACATTGAAGTTCAATAATTTCATTTGATCATCTAGCCACTTGGCCGCCTCATCCATTCCGCCATCCTTGATCAACTTATCTCGATATTCCTTCCCATTTGGAATAAACTCTAACCCCGCTTCAATAAAATTACGTCCATTACGCTGCACTTTATTCTTTGTAATAGGATCTTTTTCTACAACTACCGTAAACAACTTATAGCCAGGCATATTTGCCGCCATCTTGGATACTTTGTCTTTAATCCAATCAATACCTGCACTCAAAGTATCTGCCACTGCATTTGCAGCATCAGAAATTGCTCCGCCAATTGTACCTAATGGGTCATCCCAAAAACCACGACGAATTTTCCCTGAATTATCTTGCGAAATAGAATTAGTTTGGGCTGTTTTAGCACATTGAACCTCTGGCGGTCCTCTTGAAAAATTCGAATTATATTTTTTGGGTTGAATTACTTCTTCTTCGCAATTAGCGCACTTGCGTTGTACTTGATTCTTTGCCGATAAATAAGGATTATACACTTCCTCTTTATCCCAAGATTTGCGTTGCACCTTATCATCTTCGCAACTGGCACATTTGCGCATAACCCGATCGGCCACTGCGTCGGCTTCCTGCTCATATTTATCATTTGCAGTACCAACTTTCAACTTGGCCTGTATCTTTTCTTCGTCGCATTGCGCGCATTTACGCTGTACACCCGTATTAACAGCTCCTTGCTGAATAGTATGCGTTAACTCATGCGCTAATAAGGTTTTACCCGAATGCGTATTAGGCTGAAATTGCCCTTGATTGAAATAAACGTGATTTTGATGCGTAAAAGCTCTAGCATTTATCGAACTACTCATCTTTGCAGCTTCGCTACCAGTATGAATCTTAACATTGCTAAAGTCCGCTCCAAAACGAGAGCTCATGAAAGAATTGGTTCCACTATCCAATGGTTTACCGCTTCCTTTAGATTGATTTAGTTTTGACGAGAAACTGCCCATGGGTGGGCCCCGTCCTAAATTTTCGTTTCCTTTTTTTTGTATCGTATCATCTTCCTCTTCTTTTCTGAAAACTCGAACAGAATGGGTGGATGGTTTCATTTGAATCAAGTCTGGTTGAGAATCAACCTTCTGTCTTAATGAATCTTTCTTTTTTGATTGAACAACCTCATCATTGTCATTAGAAGACTCTACCTCGCTTTTTTGAACAACAGGAGCTTGTGTCTCCTCTTTAGTTGTTTCTTCTTTCTCGCAATCTTTACATTTGCGTTGCACCGCTACATTTGCGCCCTTTCCTTCCTGTCCTCCCTCGCTTGCTGCGGGGCTTCGCATCACTTTATCAGCCATTCTGTCGGCTTCAACCTCAAACTTATCATTAGGTTCTCCAATTTTTAGCTTTCGTTGAATTTGACCATCACTGATTGTATCCAAAAAATTCATTTTGGACTTACTTTCGTTTGCATGCTGAGCTTTTCCGCTTTTTTTTCGCTGAATTTGCGCTATTGCACGTGACGAAGCACTAATAGGTTTTGCTATTTTAGTTTGTTTCGACAGATTGTTTTGGGTTAATCTTCGTACTAAATATACGTAATAATTTTAAATATAAAAAGCTGAAAAAGAAGTCCTAACAATCAACTTCATTGACTGGACCTTCAGCTAATTATAGTGTTTTTCCTTCTTTCAAAAATTCTCTTTTAATTCCTAAAATTAAGTCCACTAGTTTAATCACGTTTGATCCACGTTTTAATGCCATCAATGATGCAAAACGCACAATATTCATAATGACCCCACCAGTAAGTTCATATTTTTTTGCTATTTCTTCAAGACTAATAGCATCCTCTAAAACAGTTTCGGCAGAGAATCCATTTTGCCATAAGCGCAACCTTTCTGTATAACCTGGAGTACCAAAATGAACCATTGTTTCAAACCTTCTGATAAAAGCTTTATCAATATTACTTTTCATATTTGAAGAAAGGATCACTACTCCATTAAAATCCTCAATACGTTGTAAGAGGTATGAGACTTGTTGGTTAGCAAACATATCATTAGAAGACTCCGTTTGTATTCTAGATCCAAAAAGGGCATCCGCTTCATCAAAAAACAGAATCCAATTTTTATTCTCAGCTTGATTAAAAACTTTACCTAGATTTTCTTCCGTCTCCCCTATATATTTAGAAATTACCATTGAGAGATCAATCCGATAGACATCACGTTCTGTCAGTTTCCCTAACAAACAAGATGTCATTGTTTTTCCAGTTCCTGGAGGACCATGGAACAATGCGCGCATACCGGGTCTAATTTTTTTTCTTAATCCCCAATCATCCAGAAGGGTTTCACCGTGTTTAATCCAGGTTTGAATTTCTTCTATTTGTTCGAGTGATTTTTTTGGTAATACCAAATCCTTCCATTCCAATTCAGTATCGATTAATTTTGCAGGAAAATCTTTGCTAAAGTTTGGTTTGCGACTTTTACCCGTCGTTAAAAACTCAACATATTCTCTTGAAATAACAATTTTACCACTCAAAAAAGGTTCACCTGAATTGGGAGACTCAATTGTTATGATTCCTAATTTTGAAAGGATATGTCCACCATCAAATAAATCATGTAATAAAAAGCGAGCGCTCAATTTATTCTCGGCTAAAATGAACATTACAGTTTCGCCCGTTGGTAAAAACCCGCCATGGTTTAACCCCTTCACTCCTCCAAATTCACTGAAGCCTCTATTAAAAGTGGAATTTTGAATAAAAAACACATCTAACAATTCTGGTTTAATATGTGGAGCTAATGCCATTGCTACCAAAAGCCGTTCATTAAATGAAAGGTCATAGCTTCTAATGAATTCTGCAAACTTTGATTTATGATTCTTAAAGGGAGAAGGTTTTATATCTCGAATAGAGTCAAACTTCCCTTCGTTTTTAAAATAATTTTGAAAGCGACAATCTAATACTTCTGCTAACCAATCCATTTCTTTGGAAAGGGCATTTGCGTTTAAATTTGATTCATTTTTTACCATTGCACTTGTAATATTTTATCCATCCATGGTAATTTAATCATTGTATAACCCCATGGAAGTTTATTCAGTATAATATCTATTCCTTTTTGCTCAACTGTTAATAGCCAACCTTCTTCCAACTCTGTTAACTCCCCTTTTCTGCAAATAAAACCATCTCTTAATCCACGCGGAGTGGTATTTTTCAAAACAGACCAATTGGCAATAACATGCTCCAATAAAGCGTTTACCTCATCTTTATCTTCGTCAGTTAATTCACTTTCGAAAATGATAACCTCATTAATTGGAATTCCGCATAACAGTTTATTTAGCGGCATTTCAAACTCAGGCAAATCTTCGTAACCAGAAACTAAAAAATTTAATAATTGTAAAGCACGAGACTGAGCCGCCTCATCTTTAAATTCCTTATCTTCAATTAACGCTCTATTTTTAAATAACGTCGTTAGCATTGGCCAAATAATTACCGCACCTGCAAAGCCAAACTCTGCAGCAATATCTAGTAAGTCCTCTTTTTCTGTACTTATTTCAGATTCGTTAATAATCTCACTTTTACGTTGTTTCTTATTTGGGGCAGATAGAGTTTTCTTTGAGGAACTATTTTGGCGTTTTTGAACTTCGTTTATAACCAACTCTATTAATTCCTTTTGATTGGGTTGGTTAATTTCCCTTTTTAATTGTGCTACCGTTATTTCCTGATTAGCCAATTGTGTTTGTCCCTTTTCAGACAACGAAAACGACCTAAGCTTTTCAATTTGCTCACTTGAAATGGAAACACTGCTCAACTCCAAATAGGTTTTGATAAAGACAGGAATAATATCCTCAACAGTTTCTTGCTTCACCTTATTTTTAATTGTAATGAGCTGATCAATTAATGTGAGGCGGAGATAGTTTGCACGGCTTTTTTCTGTAAACGAAGAAGCAACAATTCTCAATATTAATTGAGACCATTTCATGGCACTAATGTATTGTTTCGATTTAGCACCGAACCACTGTTCACCGAATTGAACTATTACTTCAGTATTAAAATTGAGACAAAACCTTTTTCTTGCCTGTTTGCTATAAGTAATAACTTGCAAAACGGTATTTAGTGACTGACTTTGCTTGGTTTGATTACTTGCTTTTTTCACAAATAAGTTTTCCTCAATATAAGCGGTCAATTCTTGCATATTACTAAATGTAGACCACCACGGAAACGTCCCTGTTTTGAGAAAAAACACAAAACTATTTAACTCTCGATCTGCCGGAACTGTATCATTACGCCTAGTTTCAATAACAACATCTGTATTAGTCGAATTGTAGGACTGTTGCTCTTCTTTCCTATTACCTCCACTCCTCTCTTGCTCAATTACAATTGCCGATTTAATTTTCGTTCGCAGTTCTCGCATCAATTCAACCTGCAAGTTTTCAGGAGTAACACGTCCTAAATCAAGCTCAAGCCGATCAATCCGAACTAGTTCTCCATCTCCACACAACTCATCCATTGCTTGGCTCAATTCTAACTTGAATTGACCATTGAGAGCATCCAGCATTTCATTTCTAACGTGCTGAACAGAAAGTTTTTTATCGATTCCTAAATTGAGTTCAAACTTTTTAACTATATGACCATTCGCACTCAAGGTTATTTATTAAATGAACTTAATAAACCTTGAGCATTCACATTCAATCCGTCCTTTGCAGCATATGTTTCAAATCCTGTATTGGTACGGTTAGTATGTTTACTTACTACATTATTATAAGATCTAACCTCAGTATCAACAAATTTATACAATTCACTATCTGTATCTTTTGCTAAATCTTGCTCACTAATAACCTTCAATAATGATTGGTTTTGATCTTCATATAAAACAACTAATGCATCTCTTTCATTAATTTTTTCTTCATACAATAATCTATGCTCAATTGCTGCTTTAGGACTTGATGGTATTTCCCCAATAGTGACATCAAGCGCCTGAATTTCCTTCTTGGTTTCTTTCATCAAACGCCCATGATCTGCAATAATTTTTTTCTCATATACTTTAACCTCATCTGGAGTAGAGTCTGTTTCTAACCCACCTAAATCTCTTAACTTTTTATTATTCTCCCTAGTTCGGTCTATATAGATTTTAGCTCTATTATCATCTCCTTTTATTTGCGTTTCATACACTCGCGCTAACTCAACACCTCTATCAACTTTTGTTTCTCTCAATTTCAAATCAAACTCATCAGGATCAACTTCAATTAAGACCTCCTCTGTTTCTTTCGATTCTTCGCTTTTTTTAATCGCAGCATTGATATAATCATCTGCAGATTTTGCAACATTCAAGAAAATGTTAACACCAAGGTTGACTTTTGCAACGAATACGCAAGCTGTGTCTTTTTCTCCGCGTTTATTTATTATAGTAAATTCAAACTTATCAATTCCTAAATCAAAATGATTTGTTGTTTGATACTCTACTACAGCACGACCTAACACTGTACTTTCTACTCTTTTCAATTTATTTTTTTGAGTTCTTTTTTCTTTAGCCGTTCGTTCAGGAAATTCAACAATATCAAGAGTCTCTGTTGGCTCATTTAAATCTACTGCAAACTCTAAAACATCAATATAAACTGGTACACCTTGATCTAAATTTGAATTAATAAAGAAGTATACATTTTTAGCAATTGGCGGATATTTAGGAGCATTTGTATTACACATTGGAAATGGTTCTTTACAACATGGTTTTCCGCGTAGAGCAAAATCAGCCACCACATTTGGATTTTTGTCTGATTCATAAACCATTATAAATGTTCCTCCTTTAGGGACACCAGCCATATGCTCTAACCCTGGGTTATTTTTCGCGAAATTACTGAACAGTTTAGCATTATCTAATGCATCTAACCTTTCACGATAAGAGAAAATAATAGATTTCATTTTAACATCCCATTGACTTCTTAAAATGTCATTCAAATCATAAATACTTCCTATAAAACCATAGTTTACCAAAAAGAAACGCTCAATCGCATTTTGAATTAATGGAGCAATTAAGATGCTCACTAATGTTGTTCCTTTATTAAATCCACGCAAAACATTTTCAAATGCCACTGCAATGATGAATGACAATTCTTGCAACTCTGTATATGCCTCTTGAAATTCATCCATTCTAAATTTCTCAATACAAATAGGCATTGCTTTAATCAAAGCCTCTACCTCATCAATTGACTGCATGATATCCTTAAAAGCATCAA
>CAKZPK010000400.1 GCA_937139035.1 uncultured Crocinitomix sp.
TAATTGCTGACAAAATGTGTTTAAGCATTAAAACCATTGACGGCTACAGAGCCAGTTTATTCGAAAAATTAAATGTTAAAACCAGAGTTGGATTAGTTATGTATGCCATAAAGCATAAGATGGTAGAGTTTTAGCTGCCATGAATATACTCATGCGGATTATCGCGAGCAATTAAATCAAATTCCTCCTCTGTTAAATAAGACTTGATTTCAGCAAAAATATCTTTATCAGATTTTTGGCTGCGAACTACATAAAAGTCAGAACCAAAAAGCACTCGCCTTCTTAGCTTCTCTTTACTTTGGTAAGTTAAATTCTCAGTAAAATAATTCTCAATTCCTTCAGCTCGGCTAATTGTACTCCTTAAAACAGGATAAAGCTCTGTGTTACTCACGATATAACTTATATCTGCATAAAAGTTGTCATATTGAATCATCATACTGCTAACAATAGAATACCAATCTGTATACTTCCACAAATGTTCATATCTTCCCCACGGAATTTCCTTGTCATTTTCTACTTTCAAAAGAATTCCTGTTTTAGGTTTAGTCATTAACTGCTGACTATAATAATCTCTATCTGTTTCTAAAAATTTATTCCATTCCTCTGTCCCTCCATAATGCGCAAAACAAATTTTTAATTTAGACAAGTTATGCGACATAGGTTCGCCCATACCATTATACCCAAAAAGCTTTTGAAGATCCTCATTATTGCTTTGTCCTACCAACTTTCTCAACAAAGGCTCCTCCAATAAACACATGTAGTTTAAAGGATGTGTGAAGTTGGATTGAAATTCCTCATTTTTAAACTCATCAAATAAAAGAGGTTCACCATCTTTACCTCCTTGCAATGATTCTGTAAAGACAGGATGCGTATGCCATTGTTGTTTATGAATACTTCCGCGATAATAAATAACTCCTTTAACTCCATGTGTCATAATTGGAATTCCATTATCAGCCGCATATTTCCACAAAGGCAACAAATCAAGATCGAAAGGAAAATAACCAAGCGCCGGGTAAATTTTAAACCCACTAAAGTTTTCATTCTCCATATAGGTTTTAACAATTGAATTTTTCAACGTTACGGTTCCATTGCTATATGAATAATCGAAAAAATTGGGATTGTTTTCTTTATCTCTAATTCTTCTGGGGTCTACAAAAAAGAAAGTAAAAGCCTCTTTTTTACGATTCAGCTTTGCCATTTCCTCCAACTGTTCATAATAGTTATACTCAGCTCTCAGTTTACCCGCTCCCATATATTCCATATCCATTGGTAAAAGCACAAAATTGGTTCCTCTTGGATATTGCGCTTTTAGTCGCCCATAAATTCCTCCAGGTTTTTCATTTTGAATGGCAAACCGTGCCATATTTAAATACCGCGACAATAATTGCTTACTCTGTTTGCTTGGCAATAAACTGAAGAATTTTGAAATTTGTTTCAATGCAAAAAGAACCAGTTTACGTGCGTATTTAACAATTAGCAATGCTAACAAAGCAAAAGCTACATTAAAAAAAACTGGAAGCCAATCTGGTCTTTGATACAACAAATGGTAATCAATTAATTTGGTTTGTATCCAGCTGAATATACCTGTAAAGAAAGTCGGCTCAGCTTTAGGATCATGAATTAAATTAAAGAGGATATAAAATGCCGTAACAACGATCCAAGTGAGTAAAGCATAATACAAAACTCTTGAAATTGGATTTTTCAAGATTAAACGTTTCAATCTATTCCGTTTTCGCACCAAACGTTTTCTACTAAACCGATATTGTTTTCTTTTTTGTGCGGCGTAAAATTTATAAATACGAACAAAAGTGGGTACATGAATTAAATAATAAAAAGGCCAGATAACAATTGCACGTGCTAAGAAAGGTGGCACATGCCTATGCGTAAAAACATGTGCATGCGCATTGAAAATTGGTTTCTTTTTTTGATTTGATTCCATAAATTGGGTGTTATAGTACCCCAAGTTAAGAAAATGCAGGCATTTAGATATGAATTAGATCCGCAATTTAGCTCAAGAGCCGTAACTCCTCATCCAGCAATGCTACTTTATGAGTTGCTCCCCAAGCCGCGTAGTTTGTTCGGGCCTTTTCAAGAAAACTCGCTCCATTACTTTTATCATTATTCTTTAAATAGAATCGCCCTAAACGCTCTGAGAACAACGCTGTATTATGAATAAAACCATCTTTAGTTGCAGCCTCCATTGCCTTTTTATAATTGACAACTACTTCATCATTCTTCATTTTAAGCTCTCCAAACAAAGCGCAGATTAATGCAGATATTTGCTCATAGTTTTCTGGGCTAATTTTGGCAGCTTTTGCTACTCTTTTTTTAGCCGCTTTAAGTATTTTAAATCCTTTTTGCGTCTTATTGTTTCGAATTGCAATATCTGTTTTTGCTATACTATAATAGATCTCTCGAATCAGCTCTGATGAACTTAAAGAATTATAACCATCCTCATCAATTTTATTGATCACTTCCTCTATTTCCTTTGATTTTTGAAAGATAACCAACGTCATTAAGTGATATAAATTCCAGGTATACTTAATATGCGTAAAACTCACTCGTTTCATTCGCTTTTCAATATTCAACACCTTTTCCTGCCCTTTTTCATGACCAACCTTTAATATTTCAATTGCGGCATCTATTGATTTATGAGAACTTAAATAATCATAATTTGCAGTTCGTTTTAAGAATTTAAAATAGGATTTGGCCTTATCCCTTACCTCACTCAGTGGAATCCCCACCGCCATCATATTTTCAATTAAAATAATGCTCGAATAAGCAGCAATACTATAATCACCAGCTCCTTTAGAATAACTAAAAGCGTCATCTAATGGCTGAATATTGGTTTTACAATGTTGAATCAAATGACTGTACGTTCCATGCATACCAAACAATCCTCTTCCATGAAATATTTGGCTGTCATACTTCTCAGTAAACTTACCTCCTAATTGAATGTACTCCCAACCTTTTACAACTTGCCCAAAGCCCATTCCTAAAATAGCTCCATAACCAGACACAGCAAAATACCCTACAGGTGTACTCCCATTCTTCAACACAATTTCAAACCCTTTCAATACTAAAAAGGCTAACACTTCTGGTTTCTTGCCCCAAGCTGCAGCAATCATCTCCATTAATGTCAACAAAATTTGTTCCGCCTCTTTGCTTGTAATATCAGGACGATCCAATAAAGTTTCTGGCTCAATTCCCCGAATCATCCATTTGATTTTAAGAAATTGCTTTAATACTTTGCCTTTACCTATGTTTTTAGGGAAATTAACGCCTAATAACTCCAATACCTTTAATCCACTCTCCCAAGCTACATCCAAATCACTAACGCCATTATACATGACCAAAAAGTTGTGATGCACTTTTGCTTTTTGAAAGTTTGTGCTAGAATATTTCAAAGCAGATTCATAAAACATAACACTGCTTACAAAATCGCTTTTTAAATAAGCTGCCTCTCCAGACTCAATATAAACTTCAAAAACAATATCGTTAGACCAATTTTGATCATTAGCTTCAATCGTATGAATTACAACATTGAAGTATTGCAAGGCTTGATTAAATGAGCTTGCAAGCTTTGCCTTTTTACCGGCCTGCAAATTCATTTCAACCAAACTTAAACGTTCTTTTGGCGTATCAAAATAGCTATTGCAACGGTTAAATTGATTAACAATATTATAGATATTGCGGTCTTGTGCGGCATAACCTAATGAAGATGAATAGGTTTTTCCAAGTGCAAAATGCACCCATTCCTTTTTATCGTCTCCAAGCATGGAGTATGCTGCGCTTTGCATTTTATCATGTACAAAACGGTATTGAATTCTGCCAACTGTACCGTGGCTTTTAGACAATAACTGAATCATTCGTCTTTCAACTGCAGGGTTTAACCACTCCACAATTTCATCATATGATTTTTCAGTAACTGCAGCCAAAATTGTAACATTGAAAGTACTTCCAATAGCAGAACCTATTCCCAACAACTCTTTCGTCTCCTCTTCAAGAGACTCCATTTTTTTAATTATGAACTCTAATGTACGGCTAGATTTGTCAAAATCTTTTATTTGCGAAGCATCATAATCCCAAGTCTTTGTGTCATAATATAAAACGTCATCCTCCAATAAGAATGGTAATGACTCTCTTATAAACAATGGATTACCTCCAGTCAACTGCAATAGCAACTCGCTAAACTCTAATAAGCGGTCAGGCTTCATGTCTATAACATCAGAAACCATTTCTTTAATTACATTTAAAGAAAGACCTTTTAGCATTATTGTTTTTAATGCATTGGTTTCATTGCCGTCATCATTACCAACCTTTTGTAGCCAACTCCCCTGCGCTGCTTCATCATCTCTAAAGGCTCCAATCCAAAAAAGGTTCTTATTTTTCCCTTCAGATAACAATAATTTAAAAAACTCTAATGTTGATTGATCTGCCCACTGTAAATCATCTAAAAAGAAAACAATGCGTTGATTCAAACAAGAAACTGCATTTGTAAAACTCAGAAGCGCTTCATTAAACCGATCCTTAAAAGTAAGCGGCATAGAAGTTTCAGACATGCTATCTAACCCAAACAATACAGCTAAACGAGGAAATGCTTTTAAAATTATTTTATTGTGTGCCCCCATTTCTGATTGCAACACGTCAATTATTTCTTTTTTCTTAGCTTCTTCTTCCTCCAACCAGCACTCTATTAATTCTCCTATTGCTTGCAGAATTGTGGCATACGGAGGATTGTTACGGCTTAAATCAAGCTTACCCTGAACGAAATAATTATTAGCAGGTTTTAAATCCGCGACAAAATTTGAATCAAAACTAGATTTACCTACTCCTGAAACACCTTTAATTACAGGTGATACTCATTCGAGC
>CAKZPK010000401.1 GCA_937139035.1 uncultured Crocinitomix sp.
GAATTTAACTGGACGGAAAATAGAATATTACTGATAGGAACCCGGTTAGATTATCATCAACGTCACGGAGTGATATTCTCACCACGTGTTAGTTTAAAACAAACGATTAAGGATTACACAAACATTCGATTTAATTACGGGACTGGTTTTAGGCAAGTTTATTTATTTACAGAGGATCATGCATTTGTTTCTGGAGCAAGAGATGTTGTAATTAATGGAGAACTGAACCCTGAACGTTCTCATAATGTTACCTTAAATTTAAATCATACCTACACCTTTGGAGGTTATGGAAACTTAGATTTGGATTTGTTTTACACTTATTTCTCCAATAAAATTGTTCCCGATTTTGACACAGATCCTAACCTAATCATATATGAAAACCTATCAGGTTTTGGAATCACAAGGGGGATTTCCTTCGCGGTAAACCATAAATTTAGTATTCCATTAAGAATTAAATTAGGAACAACGTTTATGGATGTTTTCGAACAAACTAAAAACAGCATAACCGGAGAAGTGGAAAGAGAAGAGCAGGTTTTCGCTCCAAAATTTTCAGGAGTATTTGCAGTGTCTTATGAGTTAAAGAAAATGGGATTAAAACTAAATTATACTGGAAAAGTGATGGGACGTCAACGTTTACCCGCGTTTGGGGAAGAATTTGGAAAGGCTGGCTATTCTAATTGGTTTTCATTACAAAATATCCAAATTACAAAGTCTTTCAAACAAAATCTGTTTGAGTGTTTTGTTGGTGTTAAAAATTTGTTTAATTATACACAAGAATCTCCATTAATTGATCCACAAAACCCTTTTGGAGATAGTTTTGATACCTCATATGCTTATGGACCGCTTCAAGTAAGACGGTTTTATTTAGGGCTTAGGTTTGGTTTAAATAGAAAAAGTAATTAAAGATGATGAAAAGAATAATTAATTTGTTTGTTTTAATGTTGGTTTGTTCTGCAGGAATAAGTCAATCAATTGTAACTGATCGACCTACTCAAGGCGTTTCTTCTGAGGTTGTTCCTTTAGGTGCGTTTCAGGTAGAAACAGGAGTTGGTATTGAACTAACACCACAAGCTGTAACCGGATTAAATCACCGATCATTTGTGCTGCCAACTTCATTATTTCGTATTCCAATTGCGAATAAACTAGAATTAAGAGTCGCTAATACATTACGTTTTAATAAGGCCGAATCGTTTTTTGATGATGAAGACGGAAGATGGCAAATTGATGATTTACAAGCTGGTTTTAAATGGAAGATTACAGGAGGTGAAACTTGGCGTCCGCAAATAGCATTAATGTCACATGTTGTAGTACCTACAGGAAGCCAGCTTAACACACCTTATGGTTTAATTAACAAGATTTTGGTATCTAATAATTTTTCTAACGGAGTTTGTTTGGGATATAATATTGGGTATGATTTTTTCGGAGAAGATAATCAAAGTTTAACTTATACGCTTGGTCTAGCATTTCCTGTTTCAGCACGTGTTGGTGCTTATATAGAATCTTATGGGACCTATTATAATTTTGAAACGTTTATTACAAATGCCAATGCGGGCTTCACTTATTTATTGAATGATAACCTTCAATTTGATTATTCATTTGGAATAGGTGTAAATAATCGAATGAACTATCAAGCATTGGGAGTAAGCTTTCTTTTTGAAAAAAAATAATAAATGAAATCACTCAGTCATAGCGAAGAAAATTACCTCAAAGAAATCTTCCATCTTTCTGGATTAACAGAAAAGCGAGTATCCACCAATGGATTAGCGTCAAGATTAAATACCAAGGCATCCTCTATTACAGATATGTTGCAAAAATTATCGGACAAAAAATTAGTGGAATACGTTAAATACAAAGGTTGTTTTTTAACAGAAGAGGGGGAGCGCATTGCGATTCAAATTATTAGAAAGCACCGTTTGTGGGAGACTTTTTTGGTGAATAAATTAAGTTTTGGATGGGAGGAAGTGCATGATGTGGCAGAGCAGCTAGAGCATATCGATTCTGAGAAACTGATAGACTCATTAGATCGGTTTTTGAACTATCCTAAATTTGATCCGCATGGGGATCCTATTCCAGATAAAGACGGAAAAATCGTTTATAGAAAGTCAAAAATAAAACTATTGGATGCTGCAATTAATTCTCGCGTAGAGATTGTTCGTGTTAATGAGGATTCATTAGCATTGCTTAAATTTTTAGAACGTCATCAACTCACTTTAGGGACAGAATTAGATGTATTGGAAAAATTTCCGTTTGATGATTCCATGTCCGTGCGAGTTGGAGAACGATTGGAGATTAATCTTTCAAAAAAAGTAACTGAAAATATTGGCGTAAAATTTATCTCAAAATTATGATCAAAAAAATTATAGTAATTGTAGTAGTTCTTCTTGTTGCAGTAAGTTGCCGCCTAGAAGAAACAGAGCGCAAAGGACCATTAAACATTGTTACAACAACGGGCATAATTGAAGATGTTGTTGAAAATATAGTTGGAGATAGTGCCGAAGTTTCAACATTGATGGGGCCAGGAACAGATCCACATTTGTATAAACCCACGCCTGGAGACATTGAATTATTAGATGAGGCTGATGTCATTATCTCAAATGGCCTCCATCTTGAAGGTAAAATGGCCGACATGCTGGAAAAATATGGTTTGGAAAAACCTGTGATTAAAGTTTCTGATGGTATTGATAAAGCCGAGTTAATAAAGTCCGCAGATTTTGATGATTCATTTGATCCGCATATCTGGTTTGACACTAAGATTTGGATGAATGGAATGGAGAATGTGGCAAAGGAGTTGGCAAGAATTGAAGGGGATACATCAGGATATTTTATCAATAATTTTGAGGTTTATAAAAAACAAGTTGAAGACTTGGATCAATCAATTCGCAGTTCTTTAGCAAGTATTTCAGATTCATCTCGTGTGCTAATTACTTCGCATGATGCATTTTCTTATTTCGGTCGTCGTTACGGAATTGAGGTAAAAGGCATTCAAGGCGTTTCAACTTTATCTGAAGTGGGATTGAAAGACATTTCAAATATGGTTGATTTTGTAATTGAGCGTAAAATTAAATCAATATTCATTGAAACATCTACGTCTGATAAAACGGCGCAATCAATTGTTGACGGCGCAATGGATAAAGGATATGAATTAACGCTTGACGGACCGTTGTATTCAGATGCGCTGGGTGAACCAGATTCTGATGGAGGAAATTATATAGGAATGGTTAAGGCAAATGTGCAAATCATTGTTGAAGGACTTAAATAGAGGTTGGAATGAATGAGAATTGTGCAATAGAGGTTCATAACTTAACAACGACATATGGCGGAGCACCTGTTTTATGGGATGTTGATTTTGAATTGCCTGCAGGTAAAATCATTGGTATTATCGGGCCAAACGGATCAGGAAAAACAACCTTATTGAAAACGATTATGGGCTTGCTTGAACCTTCGAGTGGCTATGTGAAAATTTTCAATAAAGACTTGGCAAAAATGCGAGAGAAAATCGCCTATGTCCCACAAAGAGAAAGTGTGGATTGGGATTTTCCTGCAAGTGTATTTGACGTTGTAATGATGGGCCGTTACCGCAAGAATAATCTATTTAAACGTACCAATGCAACTGACATTGAAATAGTAGAAGAATGTATTGAAAAAGTTGGCTTAACAGAATTTAGAGATCGTCAAATAGCACAACTTTCAGGTGGGCAACAGCAGCGTGTTTTTATTGCGCGAGCTTTAGCGCAAAAGGCTGAAATATATTTAATGGATGAACCATTTGTTGGGGTAGATGCTGCAACAGAAAATTCAATTTTAAGTTTGTTAGAAGAAATGAGAAATACTGGTAAAACAGTACTTATTATTCATCATGATTTACAAACAGTTTCGGATTACTTTGATTATTTGGTGCTACTGAATACTCGCCTAATTGCTAAGGGAGCCCCGCAAGACGTATTAACCAAAGAAAACTTATCAAACGCTTACGGGGGGCAATTAACCTTATTAGCTAAAGTGGCGAACCTAATTAAAGAGAACGAGTTTCCAATTCGTGAAAAAGATGTTGATCTGTAGTTTCAATTAACAATGATCAAATATCAATCAACCAGCAAGCACTAGATACAATAAATACCAAATACTAACAACTAAATAGAGCCGTGCAAACCTTCATAGATTTCATATCATTCAAAGATCCTAACGTATTTTACGTTGTTATAGGAATGATATGTATCAATTCTTCTTCGGCCTTAATTGGGAGTTTTGCTTATTTGCGCAAACGTTCGCTAATTGGAGATGCCGTGGCGCATTCATTATTGCCAGGAATTTGCCTTGGATTTATCCTAGCAGGTGAAAAAAACATGATATACCTTTTTCTGGGCGCCTTTTTTACAGGATGGCTTTCAACCTATTTGGTAGATTATATTGTAAACCGTTCAAAAATTAAACAAGATGCGGCGATTGGTATTGTATTGTCCAGCTTTTTTGCTTTAGGTATTGTTTTACTAACATTTATTCAAAACGGAGGTTATACCGATCAAGGTGGATTAAATCACTTTTTGTTTGGGCAAGCAGCAGCAATTAATAAAGATGAATTAATACTGTTTGCCACTATTCTGGCAGTGATTATTGTATCTATTCTTATTTTTTATCGCTCATTTATTATCGTTTCATTTAATGCAGATTATGCAAGGTCAATTGGAATGCCGGTGCGAACAATTGAGTTTTTAATGACCTCATTAACCGTATTGGCAATTGCTGCGGGCATACAGGCTTTAGGCGTTGTTTTAATGTCTGCATTAATTGTAACACCTGCCGCAGCAGCACGCTTTTGGACACATAAATTAGGGCGCATGCTCTTAATTGCGGTTGTATTTTCTGTTTTTTGAT
>CAKZPK010000402.1 GCA_937139035.1 uncultured Crocinitomix sp.
GGCTACCTTTTCTCAAGGCAGACTTCGCCCAGAGAACAATATTTGATCGGCTCAAATTTTCTCCTTCGCCAAACACTACTCTCGTTCTTAAAATAGCCCACTTTTTATAAGCACTTCGCATCAATAAATTTTCAGAATCAACCTTAGATTTTGCATAAATACTTAACGGGTTACGCTTATCCATTTCCCTATACGGCCCTGCTTCCCCATCAAAAACAAAATCTGTTGACAAGTGAATAAAATGAGCGTCAAACATTTGACTGGCTGAAAACAATAAAGCAACTGCATCCACATTAATTTTCCGACAATTGTCTTCATCTGCTTCGCAAGCATCAACATTAGTCATTGCCGCAGTGTTTATTACAATTGTTGGTTCCACATAATTAAAAACAGCTTCTACATCTTCTGAATTTGTAATGTCAAGCGATTGATAATTATCAGAAGGACAAGCAGGATTTCTATTTTCACCAAGTGAAGTAGCAACAAAGTCAATGTTAGCTCTTAATAATTGTCCAACGATTTTTTGTCCTAAAAGTCCGTTTGAACCTGTAACTAGAATGACCATATTACGCACTAATTAGTCTTTTTAATTCCGAAAATAGTATTGAGTTTCTTTATTTGCTCAGGGTTTCCTAAAACAAACAGTTTAGAGTTGGGTAAGATTTTCAAATCTGTAGGCGGGTTAATAATATACTCTCCATCTTCAGATCTATACCCTATCACATTACAACCCGATAAAGAACGAGCTTTTAAATCACCAACTGTAGTATACTTTACATCATCAGGTAATTCACGGAACTCGATTTCCTCTAAATTAACAGCCGCTTTACCAGAGACTTTAATTAAGTCCATGAACTCCATAATATCTGGATTCACAACTAAAGAGGCCATGTGAGCACCACCAACAGTATCCGGCATAATTACATTATCAGCACCTGCAATACGTAATTTACGCATTGAAGAATAACTAGATGCACGAGAAATAATTTTTAGTTTAGGATTTAACTCACGAGCAGATAGAACCACAAATAAGTTATCCGCATCTTTAGGTAAGGCCGTAATTAAAGAAGTTGCACTTTTGATACTTGCTTTCAACAACACCTGATCATCAGTTGAATCTCCTTTAATAAAATCAACATCATTGTATTGTGTGTCTTCAGTAATCCCCTGATCTCTTTCCACAATTATAAATGACTTCTTATAGAAGCGTAAATCATGAGCAGCTTGTTTGCCCACACGTCCGTATCCACAAACTATAGTATGGTTTTCCATATTTTTTGCTGTTTTTAGCGACTTGTATTCTTGGAAATATGCTTTATACTCTCCACCAACAATGTAAGATGTTATGGCTGAAACAGCATAAGCAAAGGTTCCAAAACTTGTAATTATCAAAAATGAAGTAAATAATTTACCTGCAATAGAAAGCTCATTAACCTCATTAAATCCAACGGTCGAAATGGTTATAATGGTCATGTAAAAAGAATCGAAGAAGGACCAACCTTCAACAATCATGAACCCAATTGTACCCATTAGCACAATGATTACTAACAATACAATTGCGTAATATACTTTTGCGAAATATTTATAATTCAGTAACATTTAGATTTCCCAAATTGATTTTCTTCGACGTTGCAATTTAAAAATGTGTTTATGTTCCAACACAAAAGCCATTATCATGTAAATAATAATTGGTGATCCTAATCCAATAAATGATGCATAAATAAAAAAGAGCCTTACTTTAGAAACTTCCACCCTTGTTTTACGTGCAAACCAAGTGCTTACACCAAAAGATCGGAGTTCAAAAAAGAGTGCTATTTTCTGAATAAAATTCATCTATTTAGGATACTTTTTCCAAGAGCGCAAAATAAGCATTTTTTTCGATTACAACCTTGTTTTTTTAACTCTAATAATGATTGTGTTTCGAATGCTGAATTCACTTTAACTCCTGCCCTTTTCCAATCACGAATAATTGAATTATTTTCAGGTTTGATTTGTTTTAACATTTGCATGGCACGATTGCAATATTCATCATTACCTTCCCACAAACCAATTGCATATACATAAGGAACAACTGCATTTATAAAGATCAGATCAATAAAACCATTCGTTGGACTTGTTGTCACCAACTTTTCAGTTGGATTTTTTAACCTAAAATGTTTTTCCCAAAATGGATGCAATTTTATTTTAAAGCTTTGCCTCCAATTTTCAAATTGCCATTTATCAACTAAAAATTCATTGGTTGCGATTCGATTATTTAACCATGCGTTGAATTGTGCAAGGCGTATGTCAGGAAAATTGTGAGGTCGCATCCTTGAATACTTCCAATTTTGCGGTTGCATTTCTACAATATCAAATAGTTTTTTCTGATAACGAAACTCCTCTTGCAGCTGCCCTATATAATCATCTTCAGAATCAAAATTTAGCATTCCGGCAATCCCAAAAATTAGAGCTTCCGTTTTAAAAGCATCATAATTTAGCTTAGCCAACCATTTCGGTTCTAGTTTTTCAATTACTGACTGAAACGGTAATTGATTAACAGTCCCACCAAAAACTCTTGCAACAGCTAGTAAAAAAGCCTTATCTCGGTTTCCCGCATTTGCTTCAATATCTTTTATTACAATTAATGCTTTTCTCCAAAGTCGCTCTTTTATACTATCATTTAACTGCTCATCAATAATAGCATGATCTAACCTTTTAATTTGATCGTGACATAGAATTTCGGCATTTGCATTTAATAAACCCTGATACTTTTCAAAGTGCTGTTTATCAATTTTGCCTTCCAACTCTACTGTGGGAATTAAATAATCTTTAATATGTACCGTGGCCACATCATTTTTATAGACAAAATGTGCCACCACATTTGAATAAGCAACGTCATGCTGATGTTTATGCTTATACCAATCGGATGCATTTACATGAAATTCAATTGGTCCCACCCAAACATGACCATCATAAAGAATTTTAGCATCTAAAAAATCAGGCCCTGCATTAAAGTTATACTCGCCAAAATCGAGCACTTTTAATTTTTTATTATTTATCGTTTTGAAAATATTCCCCAGCATTTTTCTCTTGAACACATGGTGCAAGTATTCCTCTTTCATAAAAAATAGAATTGTTTCGGGGTCGAGGGATGAAGGTAGTGAAAATTGTAACTATTATTCTGATTATTTTTAGAAAAAAAATCAATTTGCTACCCAAAAGAATATTTTTCATAATTACGGCTTTGGTAATTTCGATTACCAGTTATTCAAAAACGTTTTCCTATAAACATTTTTCAGTTGAAGATGGATTGCCTAGTTCGGAGGTATACGACTGTGTTCAAGATGACGAAGGTTTTATGTGGTTTGCTACAGAAAGAGGAGTTGCACGATTTGACGGATATGAATTTGACGTTTTCACCAAAAAGGACGGCTTATTAGAAAATAAAATCCTTCTTGTTTATAAAGACTATAAGAATCGAATCTGGTTTTCGTCAATTTCAGGCTTACTCTGTTATTATGAAAATGGCAAAATACACCCTTATCCATATAATCATATTATAAAAAAAAATGTAAACGACCCATGTAGATCAATTGTAATTGAAAAATCAAACAAAGTACATTTAGGGACATATAATAATGGGTATTACTCCATTGATCACAAAGGGAAGATCATCATGGAGTCTTCGGATATTCAAGGATATGGTATATTGAATTTAAATGGAGAGAAAATTATATATTCTACACAAAATGGATCAACCAGAAATATGGATAATCTATTTTATAAATCGTGGGCAGGAATCAACTATCAATTAGAATCAAACACAAATAATTTTCAACTTCCACATATACCAAATATCTCAACAGATATTGTTAATGAAACGGATGTTCTATATTATGCTATTGGAAATTCCCTATACAAATACGAGGACAATAAAGAATCTCTTATATTTGAAGCGAAAAGTACCATTTTTCAAATAAAAATAACTAAAGGTAAAATCTGGATAGGAACATTAGAAAAAGGTTTTTGGATTCTCAACTCGCTATCTAATGAACCAATTCTTTCAAATGAATTATCACCGATAACCATCTTCAATTTTTATTTGGACAATGAAGGTTCAATGTGGATACTAACTACTAATGGTATTTTTCTCCTAGTTAACCAGTCTAACCATACGATTACAACGAAAGATGGTTTAACTTCAAATATCTCGTTGGCTCTTCAAATGAGATAATTGGATTAGATCTACTTGGAAACTTAAATCAACTTTCACTCAAAAATAATTCAATCTGCACATTCTCTAGCGACATCAGTCATTCAGGGTATAGCATCACATACCACCCGCACAATAACTGCTTTTTCATTATGAGGGGAGAATTAACAACGATACTCAAAGACAATCAAGAAACATTTTTTTCTAATAAAAATATCGGTCTTGTTACTCCAACAGATAAAGATGGTTTCTTATCAATCAAACCTGAGAACAACAAACTATTGCTTACTCAATATTCGGGCAACCAAATAAAACGTAGCTTAATAAAAGTAAGAAAAAAAATGTTTTTTAGAGATCTAAATTGGTTACATTACAATAATTCAGAACGAATTTTATTAGGAACAAAACAAGGGTTATGCTCCTTCAGTTTAAAAAGCGAAAATGGATCCGATAGTTTAGAATATTTGGGAGACAAAAATCATTTTTTCAAAGCGGAAATAATCGACATAAAATCTAGTTCTAAATTCGGTTTAGTTTTAGCAACTAGAGATGATGGAATTGTTATCGTAAATAACAACATTCTACATTCATTAAAAGAAGAAAATGGCCTTGCAAGCAATAACACCTCCTCACTCTTCGTAGATAATGAAAAATCTATTTGGGTAGGAACTTCAAATGGAATAAGTATTATAGATTCCAATTTGAACATTTTAAATGTGCGTACAGAGAATGGATTAATTACTAACGAGGTTAATTCAATTTTCGCCAACTCAGAATATATTTACATTGGCACTGACAAGGGGCTTTCAGTACTCGACAGGAAACATCTAAAAAACGATACAATCGACATTCCAGTCCAAATCAAATCAATCTTCCTTGAAAATCAAAATCAAATCTTAGTTCAAAATAATTCCATCAATCTCAATTTTCATACACCTACTCTAGAAATTAATTTCGTTGGTATCAGTTTCAAATCAATGGGACGCATAAAGTACAAATATCGTCTGAACACACAGGAAAATTGGCAATACACAAATAATACACAACTCACATTTATTAATTTAGCATCTGGCGAGTACAACCTTGAGATACAAGCGTCAAATGACAATAAAAACTGGAGCACGGAACCAGCGCGACTTCACATACAAGTGGCCTACCCTTTTTGGAGAACCAATTGGTTTATAACCGTTTCTGCATTTGGTTTATCTTTTCTTTTATTCGGTATTTATAGATTCACGCTAACTCGAATAAAAAAACGGGAGGAAATGAAACGCCAAGTTCAAAATTTACGCTTTGAAGCCTTGAGTGCTCAAATGAACCCACACTTTATTTTTAATTCGCTCAACTCTGTTCAACATTTTATCATGACAAATGACAAAAGGGAGTCTACTAGGTATTTGTCAAAATTTGCCAAGCTAATGCGAAAAACATTGGACCACTCACGTGAGAAAAATATTTCATTGTATGAAGAAATAGAGGCTTTGGAGCTGTATTTAGTGCTTGAGGCCTTGCGATTTGACAACCTGATAACCTATGAGATCAAAGTTGACCCTGAAATAGACACCAACCAAGTAATACTTCCTGCATTACTCATTCAACCAATAGTAGAAAATGCAATACTACATGGCATACGCCCAAATGCTAATGGAGGTCATATTTCAATTTCAATACGCTCTGAAAAATCAATACTCCATATTTCAATTATTGATGACGGTATTGGAAGAACAGCTGCACTCCTAAAAAAAGGAAAAGGACACAACTCTAAAGGAGGCACCTTGACCAAAGAACGTGTATCTTTATTTGCCAAAGAACACAATACAGATTCTACTTATGAAATAATTGACCTCATGGAAAATGAAAAACCGACAGGAACAGAGGTAAGAATAAAGCTACCACTAATTTTAAACGTTAAAAAATGAAATTAAAGGCAATAATTATAGACGACGAGTCTAAAGCTAGGTCATTTTTGTCTAGCCTAATTCTTGAATTTGTTGACGGAATTGAAGTTATTGGAACTGCAGACTCTGTTCTAAATGGAATCAAATTACTTAAAACAGTAAAACCAGATTTAATTTTTTTAGATGTAGAAATGCCAGGTGGTAATGGATTCGACTTATTAGATGCGATTGACTATAGCACTTATAAAATAATCTTTACGACTGCCCACAAAGAATTTGCTGTTGAAGCTTTTCAGTATCGCGCAAATGGCTACTTACTAAAACCTATTGATCTGGATGATTTAATTAAGCTTTCAGAAGAACTAAATACCGACTTACAATCAAAAACAACATTTCCGGAACGTGTTGCTTATAAAACACTGGGAAGTATTGAATATGTTAAAGCACGAGATATTATTAGAATTGAAAGCGACGGCAATTATTCGACCATCTTTAGATTAAGTGGAAAAAAATTGGTGATCACAAAAAACATGAAACAAATGGAAACACAATTAGGACATCCATTTTTCATTAAGCCACACAAATCTCATTTAATCAATTCCAAATTTATCGTGAGATACATTAAGACTGATGGAGGAGAATTTGAAATGATTGACGGATCGAAGGTTCCATTGGCAAGAAGAAATAAAGAAACGATTTTAAATCATTTGGAATTTCGAATGGAATAAAATTGTTTGTTACAATAAAACTTACCGTTTATTAAATTGACTTAACCGTTAATTAAAGCGGAGAATATAGATCCTGTTATTCTTGATATAATTGGCATACGATTGCTACTTATATCAAACAAATGACAAGAACCCTACTTATTGAAGAGCAAGAGCTCTTTCGACATTCGCTTAAAAGCCTAATCCATTCATATGATTGCTGCACGATACTTGGCGCATATCCGTCAATAGGTGTTTTACCTGAAGTTGCTAAAGATAATACGCCAGAACTCATTCTGCTTTCTATCCATTGTATTTCTGACAATGCCGAAGTTGAGATAAATCAACTCATAGACAAATACCCCATTTCAAAAATTGTGGTTATTTCAGATGAGATAAATCAGGTAGATTTTGACTTACTTTCAAAATTAGATGTTTACGCCTTCTTTTCTTTCCATTCAAGCCCAATTGAACTAAAAGATTTGTTGTGTAATTACGACAAATATGCAGTAACCCATCAAATGAAAATTGATGCATATACGCGCGAAAAATTACGCGCTCAGTCATCTGATTCTATCAACGAGAAAATTGAATTTTCAAAACGAGAATTAGAAGTATTAAATCTAGTTTGTCAAGAACAATCAAACTTTGAAATTTCAGAAACACTGGGATTAAGCGTTCGCACAATAGAAACATTTAGAAGACGGATGATAATAAAAACAGGGTGCAAAAACATGATTGGTGTTATAATAAAAGCAATTCAATATTCTGAATTTGGACAAATCAATTTTAAAAGGAGTTATTGAGGTATAAATATGCTTCAACCCAAAACATGAAAAAGAAGCCTTCCCTTGGCAAAACCAGGGGAAGGCCATATACCCAAGCCCCACGTTACCAAGGTAGGGCTCAATCCAACTGTCGGATATAACGCAAAAATCGTGCTAAAAATTGCCTGAGCAAATCAGACTTTTGTTAATATTCTATTTCTTCACGCGTTATTCGTCCGATTGATAGGAAGAATTAAATTAAAATCTTCTATTTTTGCAGCATGAAGAACATCAGGAATTTTTGTATCATAGCACATATTGACCATGGAAAGAGCACCTTGGCTGATCGGTTATTGCAAACTACCGGTACAATATCGGATAGAGATATGCAAAACCAAGCTTTGGATGATATGGATTTAGAGCGAGAGCGAGGAATCACTATTAAAAGCCATGCCATTCAAATGGATTATAAGCAAGATGGTGTGGAATATACGCTCAACCTGATTGACACACCCGGCCACGTAGATTTTTCTTATGAGGTATCACGATCTATTGCTGCCTGCGAAGGCGCCTTACTTATTGTTGACGCCGCACAAGGAATTGAAGCACAAACAATCTCTAACCTATACCTAGCACTGGAAAATGATTTAGAGATAATTCCTATTCTTAATAAAATGGATTTGCCTGGTGCACAACCTGAAGAGGTTACGGATGAAATTGTAGACTTAATTGGTTGCGATCCTACTGATGTTATTCCTGCAAGTGGTAAAACTGGTTTAGGTGTTACGGATATTTTAGAAGCTATTATTTCAAGAATTCCTGCCCCTAAAGGTGATCCGGAAGCTCCACTTCAAGCAATGATTTTTGACTCGGTGTTTAACTCATTTAGAGGGATTATTGCTTATTACCGTGTATTAAACGGTAAAATCAAAAAAGGAGATCGTGTGAAATTCGTAAATACTGAACGCGAATATGATGCGGATGAAATTGGAATTTTAAGAATGGATATGGAACCTCGGAAAGAGGTTGCAACTGGAGATGTTGGCTATATAATATCTGGAATTAAAAAAGCAAACGAGGTTAAAGTTGGGGATACTATTACAACAGTTTCCAACCCGACTGAAGAAATTGTACAAGGTTTTGAGGATGTAAAACCAATGGTTTTTGCTGGTGTATATCCAGTAGATACGGATGAGTATGAAGAATTGCGCTATTCAATGGAAAAGTTGCAATTGAATGATGCTTCATTAGTGTTTGAACCTGAATCTTCGGCAGCGTTAGGCTTTGGATTCCGTTGTGGATTCTTAGGAATGCTGCACATGGAGATTATTCAAGAACGTTTGGAACGTGAATTTAACATGACCGTTATTACTACGGTTCCCAATGTATCTTACAAAGCATATTTAAGAAAGAATGACGAAATGCAAATCGTCAATAACCCTTCAGAATTACCTGACCCTTCAAAAATCAACTACGTTGAGGAGCCATATATTCGAGCGCAAATAATTACCAAGGCTGATTATGTTGGCCAAATTATGAACTTGTGCATTGAGAAACGTGGTGAACTTAAAAACCAAGTTTACTTAACGCAATCGCGTGTTGAAATTACGTTTGAAATGCCAATGGGTGAGGTTGTATTTGACTTTTATGATAAATTAAAATCTGTTTCTAGAGGATACGCTTCTTTCGATTACCACCCAATTGACTATAAAAAGTCTGATTTGGTAAAAATGGACATTCTTTTGAATGGTGATCAGGTTGATGCACTCTCGGCTTTAGTGCATAGAAGCAATGCACATAGCTTAGGGAAAAAGATTTGTATTAAGTTGAAAGAATTGATTCCTAGACAACAATTTGAAATTCCTATTCAGGCTGCGATTGGTGCGAAAATAGTATCTCGTGAGACTATAAAAGCTTTACGTAAAGATGTTACGGCCAAATGTTATGGTGGTGATATTACACGTAAACGTAAACTATTAGAAAAGCAGAAAAAAGGAAAGAAAAGAATGCGTCAGGTTGGAAGTGTAGAAGTTCCTCAAGAAGCGTTCCTAGCGGTGTTGAAGCTAGATTAAAGCGAGCTTTTTTTATGACTTCATGAGGCAAGTCCTATAATTATGGGGTGGACTTGTTTAACTCAGGTTGACTACATACCTTAATTTCTGGGGTCAATAAAGTTTAATCTTCAATAAATTCTGTTGTATCGATCAATTCTAACATTGGTGTTTTTCGCATTAGCATATAGCTAATTAGAATGGAAAGAATTACTGGAACAGCATACCACCAATTTGATAAATCCTGAAGTTTTATTAGTATCGTTGTTATTAGGGTAACACCTAATGATGCGTATATAATTTTGCGAAGAGATTTACTATAATTTTTACTGATACCGAATTCAAACCGTTGCTCCAATTGATCATTTTTATAAAAATCACAATGTGTTCTAGCTCCTTTCAAATTCATTAATTTTAGCTCAACAACATAATGATCATTATTTTCATTTCTATGTTCATAACGAGCTGAAAGCTTCGTCATTCTCTTTACCTCAGACAATAATACTTCATTATAATAAAACCGCTCCTTTCCATTCAAATTAGAACCCCAAAGTCTAATTCGGTTGGTTCCATCTTCAAAAACAAACCAAATTCCTTTTCTAAAATTATAAGAAGATTTCAAGGGCAATTTATCCATTTCACTAAAATAATAAACTTCAACTACTGTCATATCAATACAAAACCTAAATTTGCACGTATGAAAGTTCTCGGTATTATTCCTTCACGTTATGGATCTAGTCGTTTTCCTGGCAAGCCATTAATTGATCTAATGGGAAAATCAATGATTCAACGTGTGTACGAGCAAGCAAAAAAATGCACTGACTTTACAGATGTTATTGTAGCAACTGATGACCAACGCATTTTTGATCACGTCAAATCTTTTGGAGGATTAGTAATGATGACAAGCACAGAGCACGCGAGCGGAACAGAACGCTGTGGTGAGGTTATTGAAAAATATGAAGACTATGATATCATCATCAATATCCAAGGTGACGAGCCATTAATAAGACCTGAACAACTGACCGATTTAATTCGCGTTTTCGGCTCACAAGACGTATCAATTGGAACAATTGTAAAACCAATGTCCAATGAATCAGACATTCGTAATCCCAACAGGATAAAAGTTGTATTAGACAAAAATAAAAACGGAATTTATTTTAGTCGCAGCCCAATTCCTCATATCGCCAATACTACACACACAAACTGGTTAGACAAGACAACCTTTTACAAACACATTGGAATATATGCTTGGCGTACCAAAACACTTCAGGAACTTTTAAAACTGGAAGCAACAACGCTAGAGAAATTAGAATCGTTAGAGCAATTAAGATGGATTTATAATGGCTACACTATCCGTACAGTAGAAACCAATATAGAAACACCTAATATTGATGCCCCTGAAGATGTTGAAGCCGTGCTTCGATTATTAGCCTAAGTTCGACTTAATGATTAATTGTAACACTCGCTAAGTGGGTTCACTAAATTGAATTCAGAGACACTTTAATCAATACTTCTTTCAAAACCTTATTTATTAAAACTTTTAGTATAAATTTAAAGGCTTATATATACGCTTACTTATGGGATATTTTAAACTAGCAATTTTGCTCTTTATCATTTCCGCACCAACTACCGACTCCTTTGGCCAGGCGTCACACTTTACTAAATCTGATCACTGGAAGAATCAACGAAAATCTGTTCTACTAGGTTTTGGTGTCACTAATTTTTTAGGAGATATTGGTGGGAGAGATAAAGAAGGAGTTCATTTTTCTCCATTAGACATGGATTGGAATTCTACGCGCTATGCTGGTCATTTAGGCTTTCGATTTCGTATTGCTCCGAATTTTGCAACAAAAACATTACTGCAATATGCACTTTTCGCAGGAGATGATAATCTAACACATCAGCCCAATCGAAGAAACAGGAATATTCAGTTTCAAACTCATTTATTCGAAATTTCACAGCAATTTGAATTTATTTTAGCACGAAACGAGCAATTTGGATCGCGCCACCGCAGGTATGGTCTTAAAGGTTTTCGTCCTAAAGCTTTTCAAGTTTACCTTTTTTCAGGACTTTCTTTTTTCGGATATATACCGCAAGGTAGAGGCGGTGAATATGGCTGGACCAATTTGCGCCCATTAAAAACAGAAGGCCAAGGATTAAACAACGACGAAAGTGCTTACGAGCGCTATAGTTTTGGAATTCCTATTGGCGTAGGTTATAAAATTGGGCTCACACCAATGTGGTCTATGTCTTGTGAATTAAGTTACACGCATACTTTCACGGATTATTTAGATGATGTTAGCGGTAATTATTTTGACAATAAATTGATTGAATCTAATTACGGAACCAAAGCAGCCTATTTTGCAGATCCTTCGCTAGGACCATTTCCTGAATTGACTGCAGCAGGCCAATCACGAGGAAATTCGGACTATAATGACGTTTATTTATACTTTAACATTTCATTTATTCGTAATGTAAGCTATAAACGCACCGTTAAAACCAGACGCAAACACACTCGTTAAAACCGAACCACACTTTGCTTATTTTCTTGCTACTGGTTAAGTAGATGGAATATCTATTATCTTTGCGCCTGCGAATGCATATTTTTCGCCTAAATTATTTAGCATGAGTGAACGCAATAAGAAATCGGGAAACAAAAAACCGAGCCGTACAAGTGGAGATAGAGGTAAAGGTTTTAGCAAGTCATCAAAAAAACCATTTGTAAAAGGAGAACAACGTTTTAAAAAAGCGAAAGGTGATCCATTACCATCAATGAGTGATGAAGTGCGTTTGAATAAATTTATTGCAAATGCAGGAATTTGTTCAAGAAGAGAGGCGGATGTTTTAATTGAAAGCGGTATTGTAGAGGTGAATGGTAAAATCATTACTGAAATGGGTTATAAAGTAAAACCTGGTGATGAAGTTAAATATGACGGTAGTACGATTCAAACGGAGAAAAAACGCTACGTATTATTGAATAAGCCTAAAGATTTCATTACAACAATGAATGATGAATACGGGAGAAGAACTGTTTTACAGTTGGTGAAAAACTCATGCAAAGAACGTATTTATCCTGTAGGGAGATTAGATCGTAATACAACTGGAGTTTTGTTATTTACAAATGATGGTGATTTAGCTAAAAAGTTAACGCACCCACGTTACGAGGTTAAGAAAATCTATCATGTAGAAGTTGATCGACCAATTGATGTAGAGCAAATAAAAGCTTTGCATGCTGGTGTTGATTTGGATGATGGAGACTTTGTTAAGGTTGATAAAGCAGAAATTATTCCTGACACGCGTAATCGTGAGGTTGGCGTTGAGATTCATTCTGGTAAAAACCGCGTTGTTAGAAGAATGTTTGAGGCTGTTGGTTACAAAGTAACACGCTTAGATCGTGTGAAATTTGCAGGGCTTACCAAAAAAGATTTACCAAGAGGAACTTGGAGACATTTAACTGCTAAAGAGGTTGACTTTTTGAGAATGGGGTAATTTAATTCCAATAAATTGTAAAAATGAATTACAATATTTATGGATTAACAACTCAAAGGAATAGACAAGTTTTAGATTTATTCATTGATCATTATTGCAACCGTGCAGATGTAGAGGATCGAACACATGAAGAGTTGATGATCTAAAAAAAGACTCCTCCTCAAGATGGTGATGAAAATTTTGAAACACATTATTGGAAAAAATCAGACAATCTTACAAATCATTTTAGAATAGGCTTAGAACCAAAAAATCATTGCTTCGCTTTATATATCGAATCAACAAAATCTGGAATTGAGCAAGTCGTTATTAAATTCACAAGTGATGGTAAACTAATCTTTGGATTATCTGTTGATGCTGGTGAAAACGGAGACAAACCTCTTTCAGAAGCGATTAAAGCTTTGAATGAATTGACACTAAATTATAAAATTGATTCAAGTTGGGTTCTCCTCGAATCACCGCCACCTAAAGATGAAATTCAGTTCCAAAATGAATTAAAGGATTCTGATTTAAGGAACAATTAAATTAACTCTCATCATCCAACACTCCATTGTATTTTCGATTCTCAGGCTTAAACACAATCAACTCTCCGTTAGCAGAGTCAACAAATAGTCTTCCGCAATCCTTACACTCCCAAAATAATTTGAAACGGTTATTTATTCGTAATTGCATACAAGAATTTTCTGCATTTTTCTCATCCGAACCTTCAATGGCATCATCAATTTCATCCCAGAAATTAAACCACTTTTTATCTGGTATAAGGTGTCCTTTTTGACTCAGATAATCCGTTTGATCAACTATAAGTCCTCCACATTGACATTTGATTTTCATCTACATTTACTTTAAGGATACTTATCTATAAATAATCTCACGCTCCAACTCTTCAATCAAATTATTATTACTTAAAAATGTACGCCGAAGCGTCCAATTCCCAATTGAGTCTAATTCGTAATCGTAATTTTGTTTTAAGTTGTGGCTCTCTTCATAAGTAAGGCGCCCGTTCTGATACTTATATATTTTTGTATCCACCTTTTTCTCCTTCTCATAAATATAGTTCCGCTCAAACTTTATTAATTGAAAATTAGCATCATATTCTTTTGCATATAATACCGGTTTTAGTTTTCCTTTTGGATATTTAATTCGTTCAGAGGAATGTTGATTATCAATTATTTTAATTTCACCACTGTGATCATAATTCCCATAACGATAAGCTTTATATGAAGCTTTTTTTGGGTTATGGTAAGTGTATTTAATATAACTTCTCTCAGAAGAATCTGGTTCAACCTCTGGATCTCGATAAGAGAACGATTCAATCATCACCAACTTGTCAGCCTCATAAAAATAATTCAGTTGAGAAGATTTTTCCATGACAGACCGATCTGAATAATGTGTCATGCGATACATGGTGTATTGCTTAACCTGACCCAACTCATTATAGTTTATATGAAATTCATTGGTAAGTTGACGTACAGTATCTTTAACAGAATAACGCCGCTCAATTAACTGATTAACCTCTCCAGCAACTTCAAAATCGGACAATTGATCTTTCACAACATAATCAACCGTTAACTCAGAAACCTCAGCAGGTTTAAAACTAATAAAGACTAAAAAACTTGCAAATATTATCAGTCCAAACCTCATAAAGCCCAGTTAAATTATTTCAGTAAAATGTTCCGTTATGCCTCCATAGGCTCACCACGCAACTCCATTTCCTTAAAGTGTTTTACTAAATCAAGCGCCTCTGGAATTACATCACTACTCAACACAATTAAAGAACCTTTAACCGCATTTTTAATCGCATGTGTGATTGCCTCTTTTTCAGACGGAATAATCGTTGTTTTCACCGTAGGATCTTGCATCATGATACCATCATTAAGCATCTTGATTAATTCCTCTTCTGTTTTTCCTCTTAAACGTTTATCCTGTCGAATAATAATCTCATCAAACATTTCGGCTGCAATAGCTCCCATTTCGTTATTATCCTCTACTCTACGGTCACCTATTCCAGCAATAATTCCAACCTTAACAGTTGCCTCCATATTGTCTACAAACTTTTTCAGCGCACGCATTCCTGCAGGATTATGCGCATAATCTAGCAACACTTTAAATTCATTAAACTCAAATAAATTTAAACGTCCAGGTGTCTGCGAAGATGAAGGAATAAATGTTTCCAGTGCTGCACGCATATCCTCAATACTAATTCCTTGAATGTTTGCTGCCAAAATTGCTGGCAACACATTTTGAATCATAAATTCAGCTTTTCCACCATAAGTCAACGGAATTTCTTCAACACGCATCACACGCATTTTCCACTCTCCGCGACAAATAGTTACATAACCATTTTCAAATACGGCACAAATACCGCCCATACGCTGCAAGGCTTTAATTCTAGGATTTTCTTCATCCATTGAGAAAAGAGCCACGTTACAATCAACGTTACGGCGCATTTCATAAACCAAGTCATCATCCGCATTTAGAATTGCATATCCGCTTGGAAGCACTGTTTCTGGCACCACTCCTTTTACTTTTGCCAATTGCTCAATGGTATGAATTCCTTTTAGTCCTAAATGATCTGCAGATACATTTGTAACAATTGCAATGTCACACTTTTTAAAACCTAAACCTGCACGTAATAATCCGCCTCGAGCACATTCTAAAACCGCAAAATTAACGGTTGGATCTTTCAATACAAATTCAGCACTTGCTGGCCCTGTACAATCACCCGTCATTAATAATCTATTTTGAACATAAACACCATCTGTAGTTGTATATCCTACGCGGTAACCTTTCATTTTTACAATATGCGCAATCAAACGCGTCGTGGTTGTTTTACCATTCGTTCCTGAAACAGCTATGATCGGAATACGGCCTGTATTTCCTTGCGGAAACAACTTATCAATAACATGACCAGCCACATTTCTAGGCAACCCTTTTGTTGGTGCCAAATGCATTCTAAATCCAGGACCTGCGTTTACCTCTAGCACGGCTCCTCCAGTATCTGATAATGGTTGCGAAATATCAGTTGTCATGATATCAATTCCGCAAATATCTAAATCAATTATTTTTGAAATTCTCTCCGCCATGGAAACATTTGCAGGATGAACAATATCTGTCACATCTTCTGCTGTACCACCAGTTGATAAATTTGCAGTATCCTTTAATATCAGCATTTCCCCTTCAGGAACAACACTATCTTCAGTATAACCAGCTGCTTTCAAAATGCTTTTGGTTAAATCATTTATTGTAATTTGAGTTAAAACATTTTCATGTCCATATCCTCTTCTAGGATCAGAATTAACCACATCTACCAGTTCGCGAACGGTAGACTTACCATCACCAATAACATGCGCCGGAGTTCTTTTTGAAGCCGCGACTAAAACATTATTAATTACTAATAATCGATAATCTTCTCCTGTTATAAATTTCTCAACTATAACTGCATTTGAAACCTCTTTTGCAGCATGAAAAGCAACCACTGCATCTTCATAATTATTAATATCAACTGTAATTCCACGTCCATGGTTTCCTCCAACAGGTTTAATCACCAAAGGATAACCAACATATCTACATGTTTCCTCTAAACTACGTTCACGTCTAATAATATCTCCGCGTGGCACATCTATTTCTGCCTGCTCCAATAAATGTTTAGTATCCTCTTTATCGCAAGCAATTTCAACACCAATGCTGCTTGTTTCGCTTGTTACTGTAGCTTGAATTCTTTTTTGATTGGCACCATAACCTAATTGGCATAAAGAATATCTGTTCAAACGAATCCATGGAATTCCACGAGATTCAGCTTCAGCGATTATTGAACCGGTACTTGGACCTAGGCGTTCGCTTTCTCTAATTTCACGCATCTCTTGAATATCTGCTTCAAGGTCATATTCTTTTCCGTCAATTAGTGCTTCGCAAATAGCTACAGATGCCTTTGCTGCATAACGTCCAACTTTTTCTTCCGTATAAGCAAACACAACATTATATACTCCTTCTTCGCCATAACCTCTTGTGCGGCCAAAGCCAACTTCCATTCCAGCAACGGATTGAATTTCCAAAGCAATATGCTCAATGATATGACCCATCCAGGTTCCTTCTTCTACGCGTTGAAAAAAACCACCTGCTGTACCTACAGAACATCTATGCTCATACATTCCTGGAAACATGGCTTGTAAACGATCACTAAAACCATCAATTTTATTTGACGGACGCTCTTCCATTTCTTCTAAATCCAACACCATTACAATTAGTTTGTGACGGCGTACTGACCAATAATTTGGTCCTCTCATTGCGTTTATACTGCGTATTTCCATAGGTTCAATCTTTTCTTAGTTAGATTCAAACGAGTTTAAGTTTCTTCAACTAACTACTTTTAAAATTCTAATTTTTATAGGGACAAAGGTTTATTCGTTTGTAACAAGTTAACGTTAACGAATTGTTATAAATATATCATTTTTTTCATCAATTACTGTAAATTTGTGCTCACGCGTAAATTTAAATAAAGATCAAATGGTAAATTCAGTTGCTAGGGGGGTATTAATCCCAATTGGGGGGAATGAAGATAAAGGCGGTGAGGATGAGATGCATACGCTTGAATTTATTGATGAAGGAATTTTATTTCACGTAGTTAGAGAAGCTGGTGGTATTGATGCTAAAATCATTTTAGTTCCAACGGCATCTAGCATTCCAGACGAAGTTTGTGAAAACTATAAAGACGCTTTTGACAAGTTGGGATGTACAAATGTTCATTTTTTAGACATTCGTGAACGTGCAGACTCTGAAAAAGAGGATTCAATTGAGTTGGTTAAAACTGCAGATTGTGTCATGTTTTCGGGCGGAGACCAATCAAAAATTACGGAAAAAATTGGTGGAACATCTGTTCATAAAATTTTGCAAGAGCGTTATTTAAATGACAATTTTGTGATTGCTGGAACGAGTGCTGGTGCTATGTGCATGTCTGAAGAGATGATCACAGGCGGTAACAATTCTGAATCCTTTAGAAAAGGAGTTGTTGGTTTAGGGAAAGGAATGAGCTTTACTCCGAATTTAATTATTGATTCGCATTTCATTAAAAGAGGGCGATTTGGACGATTAACGGAATCAGTTGCGCACTATCCTGATTTAATTGGAATTGGTTTAGCAGAAGATACTGGATTGATTATTCGTAACAACAGTGAATTTGAGGTTATCGGATCTGGAATGGTAATTGTTTTTGATGCTAGAAATTTAGGGCACAACACAATTGACCAATTGCATGAAGGTACTCCAATGACCGTTACTAATATGATTACGCATGTATTGGCCAATGGCGATAAATTCGAAATTAATACGCGCAAAATTAAAGTGTTGCCAATTGACGCACCTTTTGTTTAATTGGGCGCATTTACAGCATTATTTACATTATAATTTTCGTACCATTCAATAAAGTCAGCTGTACTCATTAAGGAGTCAGTTGAATTTGCTATTTCATTTCTTGCTAGGTCAAAATCCTTTTGGTTAGAATATTCAAAATGTTGATGTTTATTTAGATCTATAATATAGTACATAACACCATCTTTTGTGGGACTCATAAATGACAAATCATCATCATATGTTATGATTAATAAGTATTGTTCAGAAACGGCCAATTGAAATATTTCTTTGTACGGAAATATGCCATTTTCATATGGCAAGTTTGAATATTCGCAATAACCCTCCTCAAGGTGAAAATAATCAAGTGTTTTCCCAGAATAATCTAGATAATAAGGAAAGCTGAGCGGGAAAAATTCCTTTGTTGGTTCAAAGAAGGAAGCATCTAAGTGAGATATAACTGAATCTGCAATATTTGATAAAACATAATTTTGATATCCTACTCGTGAAGTGTTTTCAAAAGATACAGGTCTTAAAGGGTTTGGTCGCAATTCTTCACAATATTCAACTGCTGCTACACTATCATAAGTTGGAGAAAAAACTTCCTCTACCACCTCATAAATCCCTTCACCAATTGGCTCAAGTACATACTCATCAATTCCTTGACTCACCTTCTCCTCAACCAACTCTTTTTTCTCTGCAAACCAATTACAACTGCAAATTAAAACGCTACAAAACAACAAGGTATAATAAAGATATCTTTTCGAATTGATCATTTGATTTGTTAGCTTTTATCAAACATTACTTTTATTTCACTCAATTTAATTTTCTCATTAACATTTTTGTATTCGAAAAGAGAAGAATCACTATCTAATATATCTTGTTCTTCATCTGATAACTCCTCATATGGTTTTCCATCTGATTTTCGAAATTGAATTTCTCTTTCCAGGATAAAATCATCCTCCTCATTCCAACCCTCTACTTTTCCTATGGCCTCAATTCTTTTAAGTTCTTTAAAAGGCAATTCATCTGGGTTTCTAAAATCAAAAAAAACTATATCATAAGGACAAGCCCAATAACAACCGTCTACTGCTAACACTTCACTATTAGAAGAAGGAACTGCACTCGTCCAGCAAAAACCAAATCCATCAAACCCTGCTTCTGGGAAATAACTATTGACCGTTCCTTTAGTCAAATTTACAACAGTCTGCCCTTGATAATCCTCTCCGCACAGCAAGTATTCATTTCCGTTTGCATGCTCAATCCAAGAATACCAAAAATGAGAGTAATTACGTTTTACATCTGCAATAATTTTGTCATCCTTAGAATTTCTTATTATTCCTTGTGTATACGACCAAGAGCTTTCACCCGTTTTATATGAAACAATTGTTAAATAGAAATTGCCAGAAGGTGAGTATTCTCTTTCCGACTCTTCAACCCTGTTTTCAGGAATGAAGAAACCTATTATTTCTTCCCTCCATTCTTTATATTTACTATTCATGTTTTAATGATACAATACCTTTGACTAAAGATAACACGATTTTGCAATAGCTTTATTTTCATCACAAGTGCTTATCACCATTTAATTATAAGATCTCTTTGATCCAATAGCGATTGAAATATCCACATCCCAGTTCGAGGAGGATCAGAAGATTTCTCCAAAATCAATGATTCAAAGATAGCACATGTTTTAACGGAGTATTCTTCCTGGGCTTTTGAAGCTTCTGAGGCTAATGTCCTCCTATCCTCTTCTGGTAAATCAAGGTAAAATAGATTCAATAAATGAAGCAAAGCATCTTCAAATTGAATTTGTGAAATTTTGAAAGACTTACTGTTTCCAAGACACTCATGCTCAAGATTGGGAAATGTAGAATAAAGATGCCAACCAGAAATTTGAATTTGATCAAGCGCGTCAAGCGCCTTTTCTTCCTCCTCTGTAAAACCAATCTGCAATAAATATTCATCATCTTCTGGAACTTGACTTACTGCTTCGCTCTGAGTATTTAAACAAGAGCATATTGAGAGCGTTAATAAAGCAAGAAAAACAACGTAAAACCTCATAAGCAAATATAGTTTATACCTGTAATACCCAAAACATTCAAAAAAGTTCACACATTCATCAGTATTCTCAAATTACTCACTTACATCTCTCTCTATGCAAACTATTGGCTGATGTATTTTATCGTTTTACTTTTATCCCTATTCTTTCAATTGCTTTACCATTATTGTAAATATTTAAGGTAAAATTAGCTTCTTTATCTTTTGGAATCCCAACCTCTTCGAGCATAGCATTTACGTCAATTTTCTTGAAAGATTCAAGTGTAAAATCTTTTTTATTTCTTCGATAACCAATTGCACCAACTTCAAAAGTAATTGTCAAATTACTGGTTGTATTACTGTTTTTAAATTGTGGTTCAATACTTAAACTTCCAACATTTGCAATAGGTATTGCAAGCGAATCAATTTCTTGACCGTTAAATCTAATTTTCACCTCCCAAATTTCAGATTCAGCCTGTTCTGGTACTTGCTTGACAAAATTTCCGTTCTCCCAAAATTCAGAATAAAGTGTATCTCCTTTTTCACTAAAATACATCCATTCTCCGTGTCGAACATTACAATAGCCCCTACTCCAGATGCCATTCCAATCACCTGTTGGGTTTTCTTTGTATGAACCTGCCATTTCTATTTGTCCATTCTTGTAGTATGATTTGAACCAGCCCACTCTACAATCAGTACATGCAACACCCTCTCTTAGTAAATTGTCATCTTCATCATATGTTTTCAGAATGCACGGACAACAATTCACCATGTTTTCCCAAGATGAATTATACTTTTTATAAGTTCTTTTACTCACCCTCTTTCCATTCACCTCATAAATATCTTTCCCCGCTCCAGTTTCTGAGCGCATTTGTACTGAGTAGAATTTTTTAGTCTTCAAATTCTTATACACAGTAGTATCAGTCTGTCCATAAACTTGCCCTATATATGCAAACAAGAAAATTATAATTGAAGTAAATAGTTTCATATTAGAAGGATTAATAATATAACAGGTCTATTATAATAGCTCATTAAAAAAATGAACTTTACTCTAATAACTATATCTTTTACAAATTGTTGTTTAGGGACTCTTTTAGATTATATGAGATATCCTTAATCTTTAGTTTTAACCATGTCCATTCTTTGTCTTGCAAACTCCAAATTGCTTCACATTCGGTTGGTATTATAATGCCATTTCGCTCTTCTGATTTGGTTGCAATAACAGTCCATTTGGTAGGCTCTTTATCTTTTGCATCTTTAAAACGCATAGCAACAAACTTTTTAAACTGTCCACCATCCTCAAAATGGAAAATACCTGAACCTTCCGTTCCATTATATTTCATGGTTGCTCTAGCAGAATTATCATCCAAGCTCTCCCAATGAATATAGTTACTTAAAGCTGCAGAAGGAAACCAAACAATCTCGGCTAAATACCTTTGCAAAGTTGCCTGATTGACCTTTTCATCATTTTTTTCATCAGCCACTGTGATTAATGAAAGCAACTTAATGAGCATCTCACCTTTTCCATTTTCGAATTTGTCTCGTCCAACAATTCGCAGCAGAGGATTCATTTGCGTGTTAAGACTCCAATTGAATGCCGGTGGTTGGATAGTAAAATATTGCTCAGCAACACCTTTGTTCCAATCTGCTTGTTCTGGTTTTAATTTTAAATCTAGTTCTTGCGTCAGGTGAACATTTGAAATCATTGGATTCCCTACAATACCGCTATTGGTCAACCATTTTTGAATGATTGACGGTAAAGTGGAAATATCATCTGCATTGACCTTTTTTTTCGAACTGTTTTCAGATTTATTAAACAATTCTACCTGCTCTTGTTTGAGCCTATTTTTGAATCTAAAACTAAAGTACCTTACAATAGCCGACAACAAAATAAAAAGTCCGAGTATTACTATTAATATGATTAAAACTATTCGCATTTTCCTTGGGCAGAAATATTAAATACTAGTGTCCATTAAATTGAAGATAACACATAGTAAAGATACATCTTTACACGCTCATAACCGCATAATAGAATGCTGTTCACACCTCTAAAAAAAAGCAAAACCCTACTTGTAAATTGAAACCTCTTGAACGCCCGTTGAAGATTTGCAAGCACGATACATTCCTTCTGTATTAAAAGGCATTGTTATTTCCCCTTTAGCATTAACTGCAATTAAGCCACCATCACCGCCCAACTTTAGTACACGGCTACTAATCACCTCAACCGCCGCATCTGCTAATGACATTTCTTTATGCTCAATTAAACACGCTACATCATAGGCTACAACTCCTCTAATAAAATATTCCCCACTTCCAGTGCATGACACTGCACAGGTTTCATTATTTGCATAATTTCCTGCTCCAATCATTGGACTATCTCCTACTCTACCAAATTTCTTATTCGTCATGCCTCCAGTAGAAGTTGCTGCCGCAATATTTCCATTTTTATCGCATGCTACCGCTCCAACTGTGCCAAATTTGGAATCTTTTTTCTTGGCATGATCTAATTGAAAGCTATCTGTATCCTTAATCTCCACCCATTGCTGATGACGAAATTCATCATAAAAATAATCAGCATTCTCAAGCGCATGTTCATTGTTCTTAGCAAACTCCATTGCACCTTCACCTGCCAAAAACACATGTTCGCTTTTATCCATCACGTCCCTCGCCAAACTCACCGGGTTTTTAATTCCGCTTATTAACGAAACCGCGCCAGCATTTAATGTTTCACCATCCATAATTGACGCGTCCATTTCATGCGTTTCAGCGGCGGTAAATACGCTCCCTTTTCCTGCATTAAACAAATGAGAATCTTCTAACCTCTTTACAGCTTCTTCAACTGCATCTGTAGCTGTACCGCCGCTTTCTAAAATCTTATAGCCACCATCCAACGCATAGCTTAATGCAGTTCTATACTCCTTTTCTTTTTCAGGCGTCATCATACCTTTAACTAAGGTACCTGCTCCACCATGTATTGCTATTGAAAATGTGTTCATGCTTATTTTTTATTTTCTTCTGACGCGATAATATTCTTTTTAACTCGCGTAAAAACTAGATTTTTTGCATCTGCAAACGAAATGTCGTATTGACGTTCAATACCTCTATATTCCTCTGGATATTTTGCCAATAATTTGTCATAATAACCGTTAAGCACATCCTTTGGAGGAGTTGTAAACTCCATTTTCACATCAAAACGCCGTAACAAAGCTTCATCAATCAGTTGAATTTGATTTGTGGCGCCAATCAAAACGGAATCTTTCGGAAATGCGTCAATTAATTGTAATATCGTATTGACAACACGCTTCATTTCACTTGTATCGTTATTGTCATAATCACGCATGCTTCCTAACGAATCAAATTCGTCGAAGAATAGCACGGCTTTTTTATGCTCAACATTTTTAAACAATGATGACAAATTCTTTGCCGTTTCACCTAAGCGCGAAGAAACAATTGAACTTAAATTAACAACGAATATTTTTTTATTTAAACGTGACGCAAGTGCTTTGGCTGTCATGGTTTTTCCGCATCCAGTTTGACCATAAAGGAAAAGCTTATTTGCAACAGGCAAATCATATGACTCTAACACTTCTTTATGCGTATATTCATCTAAAAAATCATTGATTTGAATCGACAATTTCTTATCAAAAACAACATCTTCAATTTTTACCTGAGCTTGGTTTGTTAAGTATAAGCTATTCATACAAGTGCAAATTTAGCAATTAAAATAATTGTCTTATTTCAAGAAAAATTAAAATTGAGACAACCAATTGAAAACTAATACAGTATTAATAAAAAAGAGATTATGAAAAGTACACATTATTTGATAGGAGGGCTGGTATTAATAAGTTTCGCATGTAAGAAACCTGAATCGGTTCCACCACCTGCGCCTGATGCTGCAGCCTTAATTGCTTTTAATAGTGAGAATATTGAAGATGCTACTCAACATTTTTCTGTAAATGCAAACTCGCCAATATATATTTATGGAGAAAAAGGAACACAGCTTTATTTAGCTGCAGACGCCCTTGAGGATTCTGAAGGTAATTTGGTTACTGGAGATGTGCAGGTTGAATTGATCGAGATTGATAAAAAATCTGAAATGGTTTTAATGAATAAAGCCACAATGGGGAAATCTGGATCGAATCATGCCACTTTAGTTTCGCAAGGTGAATATTATGTCAGTATTTCTCAATACGGATCTGAACTGACATTAACGTCTCCAATGACGCTTATGGCCAATATTGATGGATTTGATCCAAGTATGCGCAAATTCGTAAACATCTCAAATGAAGAAGATTTATTATGGGAAATGGCTGAAGATAGTTTGCTTGAAGAAGGTGAAGACTCACTAGAGTTTAATGTTACTTATGATATCCTTCCTGGAGAATGGGGTTGGACGAATATTGACAAATTCTATTCTGATCCAAGGCCTAAAACAGAAATTTTTGCCGAATTACCAGAAGGTTTTAATGATACAAATACAGAAGTTTATATTTCTTATGATGGTGAATCAAATGCTCTTGCTCAATTTGATATTTGGACAGGTGGTAGATTTACTGAACATTATGGATTGATTCCAATTGGATTAGAGGTACACTTTATTGCTGTTGGAATTGTTGGAGATGAACTACATTATAGTATTCAAGCCGCAACAATTACGAATAATCACGTACAAGACATTGATGATTTTGCTGCAATTTCTGAAGATGCATTAGTTACTTTAATAGATGCTTTACCTTAAGAACATAAGTAAGCCTTAAGTACGTAAGCCCGTTTCTATTGATTAGAGACGGGTTTTGTATTTTATAAAAGTGCCACTAAATAGGCAATTAGAAAGTAGGTAATAAAGATTAAATAAGCCAATCGTTTCATAGATTCTAATTTCTACTATGAAACTTAAAACAAAGATTTCCCCTATTGCTTCTTTTAGGTTATTTGCGAAAAACACAAATGCATCCATGGTTTTGCAATAATCAATTGGTTGAACAGGTAGTTATGAGATAGCTTTGAAGAAAAAATGCATGAAAAGCTTATCTACATTTCTATTATTCGTCTCTTTATTTCTGCTTGGCCATACGTCATATTCAAAAGATTTAGTTATTGCTTTAAATGTTGCTGATTCCAAGGTTGATGGTTATTCATCTTCGGCCTTTAAGAAAGACATCATTAAAGTTTTAAACAAAACTGGCGTCTCTGTCGACACCACATTCTCACATGCACATCATATTGCCTATGAAATGGGGGCAACAATAAAAAACTCTGCTGGTCATCCAAATAGTTTTGAAATATATTATCAATTGATCAATCCAAGAACAAATAAAACAGGAGAAATTTATGACCGAACACAGTATAAAGGAGCCAACGAACCTGTATACAGTATTATTGAACGTTCTCTTTTAGCCATGAACACTTTTGAAGTTTCAGATGAGAAAAATGCCTTTTTTATGCCAGGGGCTGCTTTTGATTATTATCAACCTAGAAATTTGGATATTGGCCAATTTTATGGACCAAGTGTTGAATTTGTTTTTTACTCGCGCTCTAAAAAATCAAGCTCATCAAACAGTGGTCCTAGCCGAATAAAATCTTACGGAAAAATTGGAATTCTTAATTCGACCTTCCAGGATTCATCCGACCTTTTAATGGTTAGTTCCGGTATTAACTTATCATTTGAATCCAAAACGAATAGAAATTATTTGCTTCCGTATTTTGGGTTAGATATTGGTGGTTTATATGGAAAATCAGTGCGTACGTTTCAATTTACTCCACATTTGGGCATTCAATTCTTATCTACACGAAAGCTAATTTGGAGTGGTCAGGCAGGCTACCTATATTCTGTCAAAGAATTT
>CAKZPK010000403.1 GCA_937139035.1 uncultured Crocinitomix sp.
TCCATAGGAAACTTAGGAGGAGCAACATTCATGACATCAAAATAAAGTGCCGTTAAAAAATCAGTACACCCCAATGATCCACCCGGATGACCAGACTGAACCGCCGTTACCATTCTTACAATATCTCTTCTTACTTGAGACGTTATTTTTTCTAATTCTTTAACTTCCATTGATACCTAATTATTATACAAGGCAAAAATAAGTGAATTTTAAAATTGAGCGCTTTACACGGTGCGAAAATCGAATGAAAGTTTTGCACAGTTTTGAAGAATGTTAACAATATATCCATGAAATGAAAAAAAAATCACAATTTTGCATATTATGGAGCAACTTTTTATAGGGGTTGTAACGTTTAGTAGAAAAGTGAATTTAAGTACTACGAAAACTGTTTAATAATCAGACACTTTAAATAGTACAGAAATAACATAATCAAATGAGAAAAATAGTTTTAACAGTATTGACTGTCGGCTTTTGTTTCGCAGGGTTTTCACAGGAAGTTGAAAAGACAGAACAAAAACCAGAAAGAATTAGATTAGTGAAAGGTGGTGAATCCAAACCAGTAACTAGTACTACTAATGTAGAGAAGGAAAAAACTCCTGCTCAGGAATTAAAGAGTTGTGAGGTACAATTAATTGCCTTAAACAAAAAGGAGGAATACCTTAGAGCTAATGCCGAGGAATTTAAAACAGCTACAGAAGCAGGTTGGTTTAAAGATGCGGAAAAAACAAGAGCTACTTTGAAAAAAAGAATTGCTGAGTTAAAACTTGAATTGAAAAAATAACTGATATGTTGAAAAGAATTTTAAATATTGGTTGTGGTTTAGTATTAAGTCTAGCAAGCACAACCAGTTTTGCTCAAGGTTCAACTTGTGCCGAAATGGAGCCAATTTGTACTGATGTTGGAATTTCATTTACTGCAGGTGTTGGAGAAGTGTCTGAGCCAGGTAATGATTACGGATGTTTATTTACACAACCTAATCCAAGTTGGTATTATTTAGAAATTGCTGTAGGTGGTGACATTGAAATGGAACTGTTTGCCGATTCTGATATTGATTTTATTATTTGGGGACCGTTTGATGATTTAGCAGACGCTGTTTCAAATTGTGGAACATTAGGAACTACTCCAGAGTCTCCAGAAGTTGACTGTAGTTATTCAGGTGTAGCTTATGAAACACCAGAAATTACAGGTTGTCTTCCAGGTGAGGTTTACATTTTATTAATTACTAACTATGCTGCTGTAGTGCAAGATGTAACGCTAGGTAAAATTGGTGGAGATGCAGAAACAGATTGTGATATTGTTGTAGATCCTCCATGTGCTGCGTACGCAGGGACGTATACGATTCAAAAGAACGGTGAGTTTGTGCCAAGTGAAGATCCTTTGTTTTTATGTGAAGGTGATACATACGAAATTACTTCAAATGATGATTATACTTTACCTGCTGATACAATTGCTGCTCCAATTGGAGATGGGATTTATACTGCTCAGATTATGTGGTTAGTATATAATGCACCTCCAACTGGTGATGATCCATTAGCAGATCCGGCTTACCTAGATTTAATTATTCCAACTGAAGGTTTAATGGATGTCCATGATGATGATAGCCCAATTGGTGAGTTAGGATGTGGAACTTATTATTTAGTTCCTGTAACAGGAGATGATGGAGAAGGAGACGGTGCAGATAATGATAACTTTAGTGTAACATGGGATAAAGATGGAAACGGTTGTTATGATTTAGGAGATCCTATTGAAATAACATATGCATGTCCTATTGAAGCTGAAATTGTAGTTAACTGTGGTGGCGATTATATTAATGGAATTGATTTTGTTTTAACTGGTGGCGGTGGAGATTATACCATTGTTAATACTGGAGCTGGTGATTTAGTAGATGCTGACGTAATTAGCGGTGGAACTGCAACAGTTGAGAACTTAGAAGGTGGATGGACTTATGAAATAGAGGTTACAGACGAAGCTGGTTGTACAGCTGTTTTTACAGGGATATTCTCTGCACCAGTAATTAGTCCAGTTGTTATTACACCTGCAGTTTCTTGTCCAGATGCATCTTTAGGTAATGTAGATGTTTCAATTATTGATGGAACAGGAAACGGAGCTCCTTATACTATTGTATTAAACGGAACACCAACACCAGGAACTAATGCAGATATAGATGATATTGCAGGAACTGCAGTTACAATTATTGCTGTTGATTCTGAAGGATGTATTTCTGACTCTGTAGTTACAATCACATCTGCAGGACACTTTATTGATATTGATGTTGTTTCTATTATAAACGTAACTTGTTTTGGACTTGATAATGGTTCTGCTGAAATTACAGCAATTCCAGTTGATGCCTTTGGTGAGGTTGACGGTGAAATTGTTTCTATTACTTGGACTGATCCTTTAGGAGGAACTTATCCTGGTGATGAAACAAATACTTCAAGAACAGATATGATTCCTGGAACTTGGTTTGTTACAATTTTAGATGATTTTGGTTGTGAGGTTACAATTCCTATAGAGATTACAAGTCCTGCAGAATTAAACCTTTCTGTAAACACAATGAATGAACCAACTTGTTATGGATATTCTGATGGATCTATTGATCTTGAAGTAGCTGGTGGGACACCAACTTATTCTTTCTCTTGGAAAGAATATCCAGAAATAGAGTCAGATGTATTAAATACAATTGGTGCTGGAACTTACTGGGGATATGTTGAAGATGATAACGGTTGTATTGATTCTATTGAAGTTATTATGGGGCAGCCGGATTCGCTTTATGCTGAGTTTACTGTGAAGCATGTACTTTGTTATGGAGACAGTACTGGAAGTATTATAGTTGATGATGTATTTAACTCTTCTGGTGAAGTTCGCTATTTCTGGGAATTGGGTGGAGTTGTTCCAAATCCTCCATCAGATGTTAATATTGCAAGTGGATTGCCAATTGGAACTTATTTAGTAACTATTCAGGATGAGTACTGTGATAATTTATATGAATTTACAATTACACAGAATGATGAAATAGTGTTTAGTGAGCTTGGATTTGATCCTGCTTATTGTAGACTGTTTGGTTATCAGTCTGGTAATGGTCAGGTATTTGCTGCAGCCACAGGTGGTGTAGCAGACTATGATTATTTATGGACAAGTGCTGAAACAGGAGAAACCTCAATCAACTCAACTTGGGGAGGTTTAAACCCAGGAGACTTTAACTTAACTGTAACGGATGAAGTTGGGTGTATTGTGACTAGAACTGTAACGGTTGATTCATTAAACCCTGAGGCAATTTTCACAGTTACTTCTGATCAGTTAAATGAAGACTGTATGGGTACTGAAACAGTATATGCAAACTTCACTAATCAGTCAATTAACTTTGCAAATCCAAATAACCCAGCTGCTGATACAACTTTCCGTTGGAATTTTGATACAGGTAATGCAGATTGGATTTTAAGTGAAAGCTTAGAGGAGCAATTTGACACGATTTATAATGGAGAAAAAGTATATACGGTTTGTTTAGTTGCATCTAACAAAAACGGATGTATGGATACGACTTGTAAAGACATTACAGTATTTGCTGAGCCTGAATTTATACCATTCAATGTATTTACACCTGACGGAGATGGAATGAATGATGTGTTTGCATTTAATAAAGATGCAAAAGGGGTTGATATATTTCAATGTGTAATTGTGGATAGATGGGGTAATACTGTAACTGAATTAAACCATATTAATGATGGATGGAATGGAAATAGAAAAAGTGGAAGCCCAAGTGCTGCTGGTGTTTATTTCTATACCTACTACATTAAATACACAAATGGAACGGAGCAAAGCGGTCAAGGTAATGTGACCTTACTCAGAAAAGAATAAAAAAATTCAATTAAGAATTAATGAAGAGGTTGTCCAAATGGGCAGCCTCTTTTTTTTTGTTTCAACATTCAGATGAGAATAAAATTGCCCTGCTGTACGGGCAAATTCAACCAAAGCAGTATCTTTGCCTAAAAATTCAAAACATGGCTTTAAAATGTGGTATCGTTGGTTTACCAAATGTAGGGAAATCAACATTGTTCAATTGTCTTTCAAATGCAAAAGCGCAATCAGCAAACTTTCCGTTTTGTACGATTGAACCGAATGTTGGTGTAATTACAGTACCAGATAATCGCCTTGCAGAATTAGCAGAAATTGTAAACCCTGAAAAAGTGCAAGCAACAATAATTGAGATTGTTGATATTGCAGGATTAGTAAAAGGGGCGCATAAAGGTGAAGGCCTTGGAAACAAGTTTTTAGCAAATATTCGTGAAACTGATGCTATTATTCATGTTTTAAGATGTTTTGATGATGATAATATTATTCATGTTGATGAAACTGTTAATCCAATCAGAGACAAAGAAACGATTGATATTGAATTGCAACTAAAAGATCTTGAAACTGTTG
>CAKZPK010000404.1 GCA_937139035.1 uncultured Crocinitomix sp.
TGTTTATGATATTAGTTGTAGAAATGCAGACGGAGAAAGTTCTGATGAGGATGTAATAGCTGCAATTTGGACAGAGTTTACAGATCACATTGTCTATAATTATAAAGGAGATAGTTTACATTATTACAGTCCTAAAAACACTTCAAATACGAATTTAGGTGCATTGTTGAATTATAAAAATGCCCAATGTTATACTTTTGCGCAATTGTTTTTGGCTTCTATCAAAATTCAAGGAGTAGTGCGCACCAATAATTATGTATACATCACTCCTGAGTATTCTGTTGCATGCGGTTATTCTGTAAATCGATTCTTAGTTAAAAATTGGGATTTTGGAACACCAACAGGAACCGGTTGTGCTGATTACCCTTATGAAAATACTTATACGACATTATTGCCTTATCCATATACAGATTATAATTTTATAACAGAAGATGTATCAGATCAAGAAGGATTACCAGGGCAGTGTTCAACAAATCCAAGTTCTTACTTTAATAATCACCAAATTGCTTTGATTGATGGGGTTTATTATGATGCTTGTTATGGCGTGACTTTTGATAGTTTAGAGGATATACCATTTGATGCGTTTGACGGATGGGGTTATCGTTATAATGGAGGTGGCGTAACACATGCAAGGTTTACAAATGACATGGAGGCAACAGAATTGTCTCAATCAATTACAACCTTCTAAAATAAAAATGAAGACACTAATATTCATATTACTACTTGGCTTTGGATTCAGTTCCTTTGCTCAGAATTTTGAACGAAAAGTCATTATACAAGATGGTTTGTTTCATTATGTGAGTGTGGATGATAATTTGCAAATAGCAACCCTTTATAAAGGAACTATGAATGGTTTGCTTAAAGAAGCAAAAGCTTTTGCAATTCCTGCGGGAAGAGGGATTAGTGCTCAAACAAACCCTTTGGCTTGGGACATTGATGGAAAGGATATGTATGCGGTCAATTTTATGGATCACTCGTTGAATGATCGTTATGAATCAATCAAGAAATTTTTAATTGATGATTTAAAGTTGTGGGGTGCAAATCTTAGTGTTGATGAGATTATTATGGAAAGCGTAGATGCGCCAATGTATGTCTTTAATGAGCCTTATTACTTTATAAAAAACAGATCAGATTATTTGAATCATTTCTATTTTGACGGAGTAGTGTTAAAGGGCGATTATTGGATGGCCGTAACAAACAATGAAGAGCTATCTATTTGGAATTATATCAGTGGAGAATGGTATCATAGCGAGGTAATTACAGATTTCAAGGTAGATGGACCGTTTAGTTTAATAACATTTAATGAATCAATTTACCTGCTAACTACAAAAGGAAAAGCTTATCAAATTTCAATTGATGGTGGAGCCAAAGAGGTTACCTTTAATGTAGATGCTACATTTAATTTAAAAGATGTTGTGTTAATCGACAACAGAGATAATAATACATTGTCCTACATGAAAAGGAGCCAATTTAATTATGACAAGTCCATGAAGGACATGATTGTTGATATGGCAGTTCAAGTAACAATAGACGAATAAACCCAGCTTCTGCTTATAAAGTTGAAGTGATTAAAAATAGAATTATGAAAAAAGTATTACTCGGAGTTTTAGGAATTTTTCTTTTTGCAGGAATGAGTTATGCGGCAGATTTAGAAGCTGTGGTTGTTGATTCCGATCCAGGAGAAAATACAGGCGAAATTAACTTGGATGTAACTGGTGGTGTCTCTCCTTTTGTTTATAATTGGACTGGTCCAGGAGGCTTTACTTCAACAGATGAAGATTTAACTGACTTAGAAGCCGGAACATATATAGTAACGGTAACGGATCAATATTGTGGTATAGCAACTTTAGAGGTTGAGGTAACTAACGGAAACCATTCTTCAATTGACGAGGAAATTCCATTCGAAATTTCAATATTTCCGAATCCAACAAATGGCCTAGTAAATATTCAAAGCTCAGTTCCTGTTAGTATCGTAGTTTATAATGTGGTTGGAGAAAAAATTCTAACGGCAATAAATACTAAACAAATTGACTTGAGCAATCAACCACGTGGAATTTACATGGTTCAATTAAGTTCGGATAAAGGAGTTGTTACTCGAAAAGTTACTTTGCAGTAATTGGCTTATTTCGTAAAGCCTAATTTGACAAGTAGTTCTTGAAATTCAGGGTCAGAATCAACTGGAAACCCCCAATTCAGTGCGCCCTCAACTGCATTTTTAGCTTCTCCTTCTTCGCCAATGGCAAAGTACATTAAAGCCAAGTTCTTATAAACGTATGGATTTCTATGTTCTAATTCTACCGATTTGAATGCATCAATAAAAGAATGCTCAAAATCCTTTAAACCATAATAGGCATAGCTTCGATTACTGTATGCAAAAGCATTTTCAGGATCAAGATTAATAACTTGCGTTAAATCTTGCACAGCGTTTTGATATTCTTTTTGGGTAAACCAAATATAAAATGTACGATTATTATACGCGCCTGTAATGGTTGAATCTAATTCAATTGTTTTCGAATAATCCAATAACGCTTTGTCTAAATCTCCCAGTTCTGCATAATAGTTAGCGCGGTCAAGAAAGTATTCGGGCTTTTCTTGATGTGATATTGCCTTGTTGATTTGAATTATTGCTGAATCCAATTGCCCGTTTCCGTGATAGGCATTTGAGAAATACCAATATGTGTTGGGGTTATGTTTGTATAATCTAATGTCCGACAATGTTGACTTAAATGCTGCAATAGATTTTTGGAACTCTTTTTTCCGCAAATAGTACAAACCTTCAACATAATTATTGGTCCAATGACTCCATGACTTTAGATTCTTTGCTGCTTTTAAATCTTGCTCGGCCTTTTCTAAATTCTCCGTTTCAATGAAACAAAGTGCTCGTTGATAATAATGGGCACTCTCTTTTGGATCCAATTCGATTATTTTATCATAGAATGGAATAGCCTTAGCGAATTGTTTTAGAGCGAATGTCGCACCAATTTTAACTTCTAAAGACTGTTTTGATTCTCCGTGAATCTTGCTATGCGCGACGGCATCTTTATAAGCTTTTTTAAATTCTCCGTTTCGGTTATATATGAATCCCCGATTCAAATAACATTGCGTTTTATTTGGGGCATTTTCAATTCCTAGAGTAAAGTCAGCTATAGCTGCCGAATCATTACCCAAAGTCATATTGGTAGATCCTTTTTGATAAATGTAATGGTCAATTTTAGGATTTTCCTCAGCAGCAAGTGTGAACCAAGTTAGACTCGTTTCATAGTCTTTTTTTACTGTAGCCTTATTTCCTTTTTTTGCATATTTTTCCGCCCGTTTTACTGTTTTTTTACCTTGAGCATTCACAAATGGAATGCTCAAGAAAATGATCAAAATAAAACTAGCTCTAAGCATATTTCTAAACGCTTTGCAAAAATCCTTTTACATTCTTTTCTATGCGTGCATGAATATCACTCACGTCAGCTTTTACAAAAGTCTCTCCAGTAATCTTCTCGTATAGTTCAATATATCGATTACTTACCAATTCAACAAAATCGTCTGGCATATCAGGAATCGTTTGTCCATCAAGCCCTTGAAAATCATTTGCAATTAACCATTCGCGCACAAATTCTTTTGAAAGTTGCTTTTGTTTTTCGTCAGCAGCTTGTCGCTCGGCATATCCTTCAGCATAAAAATAGCGAGAAGAATCTGGCGTATGAATTTCATCAATCAAATAAATTTCACCATTCTTTTTACCAAATTCATATTTAGTATCTACTAAAATAAGGCCGCGTTCAGCAGCGATTTCTGTCCCACGCTGAAATAATTCGCGGGTATATTTTTCTAACAATAAGTAATCCTCTTCTGAAACAATACCTTGAGCAATTATTTCTTCACGAGAAATATCTTCATCATGTCCTTCTTCTGCTTTAGTTGCTGGCGTAATAATTGGTTCAGCAAACTTATCATTCTCTTTTAAACCTTCTGGTAAAGCAACTCCACATAAAACTCTGCGCCCTGCTTTATATTCACGCGCAGCATGTCCTGCCATATAACCACGAATAACCATTTCGATTTTGAAAGGTTCGCATTTATGTCCAACAGCAACACTAGGGTCTGGAGTATCGACTAACCAATTTTGTACAATATCTTCCGTTGCTTTTAAAAACTTGGCAGCAAGCTGGTTTAATACCTGTCCTTTATAAGGAATTGCTTTTGGTAAAATATAGTCAAATGCCGAGATACGATCAGAAGCAACAATCACAATGTGATCGTTATTGATCGAGTATACATCTCTTACTTTGCCATTATAAACAGCTGTTTGATTGGGGAATTCGAATTTTGATTCTTTAATTGCGTTCATTACGTTTTAATTTCAATGTTTTTAGCAGCGATTAATCTTCTTTAAATGCTTCAATTATTTTCTTAACCAATTTATGTCTTACAACGTCACTGGTCGTAAGTTCTACGATTTGAATACCGTCAACATCTTGCAGCCTGTTAACAGCCATACTTAATCCTGACTTTTGGTTTCTAGGTAAGTCAATTTGAGAAGGATCTCCGGTAATAATGAACTTGGCATTTCTTCCCATTCGCGTTAAAAACATTTTCATTTGATTAACGGTTGTGTTTTGCGCTTCGTCCAAAATAACAAAAGCCTTATCCAATGTTCGTCCACGCATAAAAGCTAATGGAGCAATTTGGATAACACCAGTCTCAATATATTCCAATACTTTTTCTGCAGGAATCATATCCCTCAAACCATCAAAAAGCGGTTGTAAATAGGGATCTAGTTTTTCATTCATATCTCCAGGTAAAAAACCTAGATTTTCGCCAGCTTCAACTGCTGGACGTGTCAATATAATGCGTTTTACCTCTTTGTTTTTTAGCGCTCTAACAGCCATAGCAACTGCGGTGTATGTTTTTCCCGTTCCAGCTGGGCCTACGGCAAATACCATATCATTTTCCATAGACGCCTTAACCAATTTGCGTTGGTTAGCTGTTCGGGCTTTAATTAAATTCCCCCCGTTTCCATGAACAATAGTATCACCATAATCTTGAAAAGGAATTGCTTCCGTTTCTTTCAACATCAATGTTTCAATATTGTTTTCCGTTAATGAATTGTATTCACTAATATGGCGCGTCAAAAGCTCCAATTTTTTTTCAAATTGTTCAATTACTTCTGATTCTCCTACTACTTTAATAGTATTTCCACGTGAAATTATTTTTAATTTAGGGAAATAAGCACGGATGAGTTTTAGTTTTTGATCGTTAACTCCGAATAAATCCATGGGAGATATTCCTACGATTTCAATAGTTTTCTCTTGCAAAATGTTAATTAATTATAGTGTATTAAACGTTTTTACTTAAAATTAAAATTAATTTTGGGTAAAATTAAAAATTTCTGTGTACACAGAAGCCTAGAATAGCAATTTCGTGTATATAAAGAACGCATTAGCATGCAAATAATTACATTAACAACAGATTTAGGTTTAACGGATCATTATGTGGCCTCATTAAAGGGACAATTATATGGTGCTTCAACTGAAATTAATATTGTTGATGTATCACACAATATTCAACCATTTAATATTGCTCAAGCGGCCTATTTCGTCAATAATATAATTCGCGACTTTCCTAAAGGAACGATTCATTTTTTAGGAGTGGATGCTTTGCCACAAATTAGTATTGGTAATCCAGAATCGAATTTATATCCTATTGTAATGAAAATGGATGGGCATTATTTTGTCGGTTGTGATAATGGAATCTTCTCTTTATTGAGCGGTTATAGAAAAGCAGAGGAAATTGTACGTATTGATGACTTTAGTTCAAAGTTTGCATTGCGTTTTCCAACCCGATATATTTATATTCCAACAATATTGAAATTAATTCAAGGAGCTCAGTTATCGGAATTTGGAGAACCCATTGATCACGTAAAAAAGGTGTTTACGACACAGCCAATTTTAGAGCAAAATTTAATCAAAGGTTCAGTTATCCATGTAGATAAATATGGAAATGTAATTGTAAACATAACAGAGAAATTGTTTAATGAAATAGGCGTTGGAAACCCGTTTACTATTTATTTCAAAAACTCTCAATATTTCATTGAGAACATTTCTAAAAACTACTACGAAGTTCCAACCGCTGAAACATTAGCACTGTTTAATGAATCAGGATTCTTAGAGATAGCAATTAATAAAGGAGTGAGTGGTAATGGAGGAGGAGCAGGATCTTTACTTGGTTTAAGTGTTGGAGATACAATTCGTATGGAGTTTCACCCTAAAGGCTCAAAAGACAATATAGATTCATTATTTCCAACAGAATAATAAATGGAGAACAATATGGCGATACAACGAATTGTAAAAATGACGTTTAAAACAGAGCGTTGTGCTGAATTTGAAGATTATTTTAACGAAATAAAAAATCAGGTGGGCAATCAACCAGGTTGTTATGGCGTTAAGCTACTAAAAGATATTACAAGTTCAGGCGTGTTTTTTACGTACAGTGTTTGGGACAACGAAGAATCTTTAAATGCGTATCGCTATACTCCGTTATTTGGTGAAGTTTGGCCAAAGGTTAAAGAGTGGTTTGCAGCAAAACCCGAAGCTTGGAGTACTGAAATTAAACTTGAATCGATTCAAAATAAATGAAATTATTAGTCGCAATAGCCTTTTTAATCTCTAGCGTTTCTTATGCGCAAGATTCCGTATTAGTTCATGTCGTTGAAATGAGTAAGGATGATCAAAAGAAAATGGAGTTTGCAGGTGTTTTCAAAAGTTCATTAAGTTTAGAAGGAGGAGGTAAATCTGGTTTTGCGGGAATTTCCTATGATTTATTGTTGTCTAGAAAATGGCGAGTTGGCATTGGTGGTGGATATTCTGGAGCAGGAGCAGATGTTAAATTTTACCCTTGGGGAGTTAAGCGAGATAAGCTAGTAATGAATATTGGGCTTAGAGCTAACGCCTTGCTGCCATTTGATGGTACTAATTATATGTTTTACTCGGCGCCAATAGGTTTTTCTTATTTTACATTGCACCGAATTAATCTTGAATTGGATGCTGGTCCTCTTTTAAAACGCCAATTTAACCAATCAGAAATTGCATATGGTATTGGCAATAAAATTAATTATGTCTGGTTTTCTCTAAAAATTGGATATAGATTTTCTTTTTATGCTATGAAAAGAGCAAGAGAATTAGATCGAATGGAGTAATCCATTTTAACCACCATTTTTCAATATTTTCTCGAATAATTGATAAAAGTCGGTTTTAATACGGTTATATTTTTTTGAAAATTCAGCCTTTTAACTGTTTTTGAAAGTTTTTTTTACCCTCATATTTGTACTATTAGATTTAACGCAGGGAGTTAGCTGAAAATCCCAAATAGAGTAAGCGCACGATTTGTTTTATTTCTTTAAAACAGAAATCGGTTAACGATAAGCCGAGATGGAAGAGTAGGGCCATCTCGGCTTTTTTTATGCTTATGTGTTGTGAGACGAATGCGATAAGAATATTTGCAAAGTCTCATAATGACTCCAATCTAATGATTAGAGTCATTATGAGTA
>CAKZPK010000405.1 GCA_937139035.1 uncultured Crocinitomix sp.
TACTCATTGATAAAGCTGGAAATCCGTAAAAAGTTTGCCCCGTAATTTCAGGATAATCCTCTTCAAATTGATCAAACTCTAACCTGAACGGTAATTTATTCACCCCAGAACTATAGGCACTTAAACTTGAATTACCTTTATATCTAATTCCAACATAATACCAGTTTAAACCATTAAACTCAATATTACAAGGAACATAGACAGGTGTTTCATCAGAAAAAGTAGTCCCCCCCATTCCAGGACCACCACCAGAAGAACCTCCGTACAAATCATCTAAATCTGATTGCATAGTTGCCCAATCATCTGCACTGATTGTAATATCAAAACGATTTACTTTATCTTGCGGAAAAACGACCTCATAATCAAGCGAAGCCATTGACGAATGTGTAGTTACTGACCAATCGTCTACCCCTTCTCCGGCGGTAATAAATGTTTCTTTATAACAAGACCCTACAAGCAATGCTATTGTAACGCTATAAAATATTTTTTTCTTAATCATTGCTTTTATTTTTAAGAGTGAATGTATAACCTAAACCTATGATGTATGTTGTTTTCGGATAAGATGTGCCGAGCGATTGCTCTATGCGATAAAACGCATCTAGCTCGCCCCATTTCTTAAATGAATATGAAGTACCAAGTGTAAAACGCAATTTATCGAAGCCTCCAGTGTATTTCGTCATATCACGAAAAAGTTCTGTTGAAAAAACAGGATCTAACTTCCAATTTTTTATGTTGTATTCAATTCCTGCTTTTAAACGAAAATAGTTTTTAAAGTAATCTCCCTCGGCAGTGCTTAAACCAATTTCATTGCGGTTTTGAAATCGCAACCGATACTTAAAAGAAAGAGCCTTGACTTTATGTTTATAGATGGCGTCTAAATTGAACCTGAAATCATTATCAAACAAATCATTATTTCCGCGATCGGCAACGTAGCGTAATCCCGCTCCAAAATTTAAATATTTGGTTGGTTTAATTTTAAAACTAAAATCCGTTAGAATTTGATCTGCGATAGATGCATTTTGATTTAATCGGATTCCTTGCTCCAATCCAATGCTAAATTTTTTATTGATTTTATACTTTAAGCCAATCGAGTTCCAACTTTCAAGATCCTGACTAACATATGTGTACCCATCTTGACTATAAACTAATGGGGTATTAAGAATTAGGGCGCAACATAAGAGCGCTTTTTGAAATAGATGCATAAAAATGAGTTTGTAGGTAGTTAGACTTGACCGAAGTCAAAAGGTTTAATTGTATTTGATTCAGACTTGCTTTCGAAGCAAACTTATAATCAAAGGTTAATCAACATCCAATATTGCATATTCAAAATTATCACTCCAACCAGATGCCAACGGCAAGGTTTGTCTTCGGCGCCCCTCTAATTGCATTCCTGCTTTCTCCATTACCCGAACCGAACCTATATTATCTACCGCACAACCTGCCTCTACTCTATGTGCATTTAATGTTTTAAAACAAAATTGAATTAACGCTTTCAATACTTCAGTTGCGTACCCTTTTCCCCATTCCTCTGGCACCAATTTATACCATATTTCTGCTGATTTATATTTTGGTTTCCCAGGAAAAACACCAACCAACCCAATAAATGACTTGGTATTTTTCTCTCTTACAACGAACGTATATTTTTCACTAGCAAGGTTTGCTTCAAGCAATGGTTTCATTATTCTTTTTGTATCCTCAATACTATCTGGAATACCGGTTGTATTAAATCTGTCTACCTCTGGAAAAGAATGTAGATAATGAATCTCATTTATATCTGCAGGGGTCGCAAGCTGTAAGGACAATCGATCAGTAAGTATATTAAGAGGCATGACTAAATTGGGCATTGAGTTTTTTAATTATTCTTTGTGTTGTAATTACATCAATATTGGCAAGGTTAACCCATTTTTTTTGATTGTTTTTTAAATTAAATTCTAACATATAGATACAATCTGCATGCATTGTCTCTTCCCTACTCAAACCAAACCATTCTTTAAAACTGCGCTCACGCTTTTTCGTCTTTGTTAGAGAAATTGTCAAAACATCAGTCTGTTTCAATTGATGCAACAACACCTTTGCGTCCCCCTTTTTATAACAAAGAATCTCCTTCTGGGTTAGGTGAATACCGAGTGATTTCAACTTAATATTTTCCTTGTCTGATAACATCTTATAAAGGTAATGAAAATCTAAAAACCTTATTTTTATTTCAAGTTATTTTAAATTTCTAAAATTTTATAGTATATTTGATTTGACCGAAACAAATTAATAATTGACTAAACTCTAACGTTGCATATATTATTTTTTAGCATGAAAGACCCTACTCAGTTTTGGGTTAATGTCCCTCTTGAATTTGTAGGTGAGGGAAGAAAGATGAGTGCGAGGATTGGGAATCTTCGTGCTTATCTTTCTACTAAACAAACATAGATGCATAAAAACCAACACTTAGCACTATCGTACAACTTCCTTATTTACAAGGGGTATTCTAGGAGTACGGTTTTTGAAAAAGAAATGGGGCAACATTGGTATTTACCTAACGAATGGGCTGAAATTTTGATGAATCCCAAAGGTTTTAGGCTAGAAGAGTTACCACAAAAGCTTCCCACCTACAAACAAGAAGAAATTCAAAACGACCTGCTATTTTTAAGGAGAAATAAGATAATAAGTCCAACCATAAATTCGACAACACCTGATTATCAGGAGTCCATAAATATTTCAAATTATTTCATAGACTGTTGCTCTGTGACAATTTCAAATCCTGTAAACAAGAATTTTTTTAATACCCTACGAAATTTTCAATCTAAAAGGCTAGAACTTTATTTTATCAGTAAATCAAAAAGCCTAGACTTTACACAATCACTAGGCAACCTTAATTTTGAAACGCTTGCCATCAACCTTGATTACAATCATTTTAAAAAGCTTAATTTGAATGAATTAGCTTCAAAAATCAAGAAACTCTCTGCTATTCGTATCATCAATACTCCTTTTAATCATTCAGAAACTTTGAATCGAATTAAAATTCAAAAAATAAAAAAAGATAGTAATCATGAGTTCAGTTTTAAACTATTAAAGCTTGCTGACAATGATGAGCACAACCAATACTACAAAGGGCGAATTCACATCAATGCTGATGGAACGATAAAAAATGCGCCAAACTCACTCAATACATTTGGTACAATTTATAATACTGATATTAATGACGTGTTTAACAGCCAAGATTTTCAAGAAATTTGGAAAGCAAAAAAGTCAAAAGTAGATGTTTGCAGTGATTGTGAGTTTAGAGGGATTTGTATTGACAAACGACCATTAAAAAAACGACCAAATGGCACTTGGTATTCAACCGAAGATTGCAATTACAACCCATACCTCAATTCGTTTAAAGGAGAGGATGCTTATCTGACACTAAAAGAGTGTGGTGTAGAAAGCACAAAACAAGGTTTTAAAATCTTAGTGGACCAATTTATCGCAGTAAAAACAGAACGGCCAAATGCCGCGCAACAAATTGACCTTAACCAGAATTTATTATAATCTTATGAATCGAACTATTGAAAACGCTCGTACAACTTATCAATATCAAGCTTTATAGTTCCTATTATTTCTTCTCCATTAATACTAACAGATGACTCAAGCTCTACTAAGATTTTTTCTTGAGCGATTTTGATTTCCACTCCTTCTAAATTTATTTGTGCACCTTGATATTCTGGTTTTTTACGAAAAGCAGCTATTGCGTACTCAACATTATTAATGTTTATTTTTGAACCTGTGATTATGCTCCCATCTTTTGCGGCAACAGCTGTTACGGCGCCATCCACTTGAATATCATTTAACGTTAACACGGAAGCTTCTCCTCCAGAAATTCCTTTATCGCCAGAATTAACTATATCAATTTGCTCAATTAAAACAGTTGAACCTGAAAAATCAATGCAGTCATTACCAGTATTTGCAAAGCGCGATTTTTTAATCGAACCTGTACAAAAATCAGCATCAAACCCATCAGAATAGGTATCTAAAATTTCTAGTGCTGAAATACTAAAATTGCTTCGCACTATATTCAAAGCATCCTCTGAGTGATTTCCATTTATTGTACAACTTTCGATACTTGTAGGCGTTTCATAGATTGTTACGGCGCCTGTTAATTCCCAATTTTTATAATTTAAATTTGATAATCCTTCGAATATGCAATGAGACAATATTGCTGCATCACCATTTAAAATTGTAATTCCATTTGAAGTACTATCCGTGCAGAACACTCGTATAGGTTCTAAGGCTGTTCCGGCAGCACTAAAACTATTGCACGCAACGATTCCCCCACCTGTTTTAAACTCAATAGTAGAACCTGGCTGTATAGTGACACTATACGCCGCTGGAATATAGAGCAACGAATCTATAATTACCTCACCAGAAAACACAATTTCACCATTTACCACCTGATAGTACGAACTAAACTCTGTAAATTGTTGTTCCAACTCCATACGCGTAGTAGCACCTTGAGGCTTTGCACTTGAAACCACTTTACGTGAATGAACAATATCTGGAGAATTAGATGCTGTAAAATAGAATTTCTTCGGTCTATTTTCCATTGTAAAATCTACAGCACCTGCTCGCTCATTAAAACCTGCGACAAGAATAGGCTCTTCTAAAAGAACAGGAGCATCAGCCCCTTTAACTTTATAAGCCAATAGCGTAATTTCATTCGGGTGGAAATTTTCAATAAAAACATGATTAGTCGAATCGATTTTGTCACAATACATATTCAAAGAAATACTAGAAGCAAACAAATGGTCCTCTCTCGGCTTATAATCTGGTTTCTTTATCCAAGCATCCAACGATTCAACAGTATTAAGTTTATCCTCCCATAAAGAATCTAATCTTGCAATTCCATTTCTCAAATACTCAAAATGCTCATAGAAAAAAGTGCGCTCGAATTCATGCTCAAATTCGTCCAACTGAAAAATGACGTTGAGCTCAGTCAATTCAGGATCAAACTCAGCAAATACAGCATCCAAATAAGATTCTTTGGTTTTTTCCTTTAATAAGTTTAAATAAGCCGTTTTAAATTCCCTATTCAGTAAAATGGCATGATCAAAATTATACAACCGTTCACTTTTCCCACTCTGTAATTTAGTTTCTATAATGTTTTTAAAATGATCATCACGATCGCTATAAGGCACAACATCAAATAAAATATGCTCTAATTTTTGAGTAATTGGATTAAAATAAAATCTTCTATTGTGCCAACGTAACCCATGTGAACTTGCGCCCAACTCCATTAAAACGTAATACTTTGCAAGGCTTTCAATATCAAAGATATCATCCAATTCAAGATGCCCATTTTTGAACAGCTCAAGCAGTCGCCCACCTTCAGCAAACTGCCTTGAAAGATTTACGCTTTTTTTGATTTTCTTTTTTTGAAAAGCATCAATTCGACTGGATTCAAAACATGGAAACTCAATATTCTGTACCAAAGGCAATCCAATTTCCAACAACTCCCACGAACCACTTTCATCTAACTTTAAAATTGGCCCCTCTCTTCTGCTTCTGCTTTCTAATAATTGTTTTGTAAAATGCTCCTCTAACGCATAAAATCCATAATCGGCCTCATTCCGTTGAATATTTAAAAATTCATAGGTCGTACATAAAACATCTTCATTTTCTGCCATTTTATGGATAAGCCACTCATATGCAAAATGCCTTGTTTTAGGATGTTGAATAGAAAATGATTTCAATCCGTGAAAAGCATAATCCTCTTTTATTTTTATACGATAAGAGGGGTTTCCATATTTAAGATGATCTGTCCAATCGCCTTTCAAGCGAATTTTTATTGCAATATTACCTTGAGGAGAATTGATAAAAGCATCTACATACTCTTTATCCTTATCTGGAATAATCTCTCTTTTTTCAGCATCTGCAATATAACCATCCAATATGGCTTGAGATGCTAATGAAATTTGCAAGCTTAAAGTGTCAAAAGATTGCTTTGCGGTTTCTCCTTCATTTTTTTGACCTCCACAAGCACTTAAAACAATAACCAGTGCAAGCAAACAAACTGATATGCTATTCGAAACGCGCATACAAAGCTTCAATGTCTAATTTTTCTGTTCCGGCCGTACGCTTATCATCCACCGTAATAAATGACTCAAGCTCAACCAGCATATTTTCCTGGGCCACACTTACTGTTACCGTATTCAAATTAATTTGCGCTCCATCATACTCGGGTTTCTTACGAAAAGCCGCCATAGCATATTCAACATTCTTAATGTTAATGTTTGCTCCAGTAATTACACTCCCATCCTTTGCGGCAACACCAGTTACGGCGCCATTAATTGTAATATTATTTAAAATCAAGGCGGAAGCTTCTCCTCCTGAAATACCTTTATCACCAGAATTATTGATTGTAATGGCCTCAATTAATACAGCAGAACCTGAGAAGTCAATACAATCATTCCCCGTGCGTGTAAAGCTTGATTTTTGAATATGTCCTGTGCAAAAATCAGCATCAAAACCATCAGAATAAGTATCAGAAACATTTAGGGCATTGATACTAAAATCACTTCGGATAATATTTAAAGCATCTTCAGAGTGATTTCCTTTTATGACACAGTTTTCAATAGTTGTAGGCGTTTCATAAATTGTTACGGCGCCTGTCAACTCCCATTTCTCATAATCTAAATTAGACAATCCTTCAAACACACAATGAGACAATATTGCAGCTTCGCCATTTAAAACAGTAATTCCATTTGAACTTGTATCAGTACAGAAAATGTGGATAGGCTGAGATGCAGTTCCTTCTGCCGAAAAACTATTACTAGCAATGATTCCACCACCAGTTTTAAACTCAATATTAGTACCTGGTAGAATTTCTACTGTATAAGCTTCTGGAATATACAAAAGCGAATCGATCACGAGATCCCCTCTAAAAATGACCTTTTTATTAGACACTGAATAATACGAATTTGATTCAGAGAACTGATTAGCCAATGTCATACGCGTGCTATATCCGGTTGGTTTTTCCCAAGGCAATATTTTTTTTGCAACAATTATTGAAGGACTATTTGAAACTGTAAAGTAGATTTTTTTCGGTTTCAAGGTTGTAAAAAACTTGGCAGTATCTGCCACTTCCACAAACCCTCTCAACTGAATTGGCTCATCCAACATTACACTTTTTACAGTATCATTTTTAACACTATAACCATGCACAGTTACTGTATTAGAATGGAAGTTTTGAAGCCGAACACGGTAACCACCTTCTTGTTTTTCTAAATAAGCATTAATTGATAAATCACGCAAGAACTGCTGATCAGATCTAGGAATATATGTTTGTGGCAATACCCAATTATCAACCGCTGGTTTTTCAGCTATTTTACGATCCCAGGCAGCTTTTAATTTGGGAAGCCACGTTCTCAAATGGGCGGCATTGTCATAATAAATCTCTTTGTGAAACTGATAATCTGGCACCTCACCTTGAATAGCTTGTTGGGCCACCAATAGTTCTGCCTCCAAATCAGCAAATACGGCATCCAGATATTCTGGCTGTGTATATTGATCTAGATAGTACAAATATTTGGATTGAAATTCCGCATTATAAAGAATCGCATTATCAAAACAATATTCTCTGATTCTTTGATTTTCAGAAAGTCGTCTTGCCATGTCACATTTAAAGTTTCTCCCTTGAATAAATGGAAGAATATCATAGGCCACATGCTCTAACTTTTGCGTAACTGGATTATAATAGAACCTTCTATTATGCCATCTTAAACCATGTCCACTTCCACTCAGTTCCATCACAACATAAAATTTCGCCAACTGATCAACATCAAATAAGTCTTCAATATTTGCATAGCCCTCTTTAAAGAGTTGCATCAACTTTTTCCCTTCATCAAACTGCTTGCTTAACTGCTCTGACTTCCTTGTTCTATTTGCCTTAAAACAAGCAATTGTACTTTCCTGAAAAAACGGAAACAGTTTCATACTGTCAAATGAGATGTTTTGCTTTATAGCCGTCCAATAACTTGTTTCATCAAATTTTAAAATAGGTCCTTCTCTTCTATTTCTACTCTCTAATAGCTGTTTGTCAAAATGCTCTTCTAATGCATAAACTCCAAACTGAATATCATTCATGTTGACATTGATAAAATCATAAGATGTGGTTAGGACACCTTCTCTATCAGCAATTTTATGCACAACCCATTCGTCAATATATCTTCGTGTGCGAGGATGCTGAATTGAGAAACTCTTTAATCCTTGAAAAGCCAGGTCTCCTTTGATTTTAATTCGATAAGATTCTTTTCCAGTATATAAATGATCTGTCCAATCACCCTTTAATTTCATTTGAACTTTAGCAGTATCTACTCCATCAACAAAGCTTGCTTTTACGTATTTTTTACTACTTATGGGTATAGATTCGAAATTTGTAGCATATGTAATATACTCCTCCAATAAAGACTTAGAAGAATCAGGAATTGATAGGTTTAGTTGAATCGGCAATTCATTTGCTGGAGCTTCACTCATTCTTGTCAATGAAAAATCATCAAAATAAGCTATGTGACCACCAGAAAAAACATCTATATGAATTTCTTCAATACCAGGACCAACTGTAAACGACAGCATGTGTTTTCTCCAACCATTTTCACCTGCATCATTATGATCTGTCATGGTTCGATAACGATACTCGGCCGTCTCACCTTTTAAAAACGCTTGAAGTGTGGCATTTTTACTGGATTTATGAACCCAAACAGAAACTTGAATAAATTCCCTAGGATTAATATTCTCAATTTTATAATTGAGTCCGTACTTATTAATTGAATCTAATCGCAAGCAATTTGTACCACTTCTTGCATAGTCTTGATTGACCCCTACTCCACCTCCTAATCTCACCTCTGGTTCAGAGGTTACAAATCCCTGAACACCATCTCGTTCCTTCACCTCTTCAAGGTCACTTTCAAAATAAGTAACTCCATCTCCATAAGACGCCTGTTCTTCCTTACAAGAAAATAAAACAATGGTTAAAACCAAGAAAGTAATGCCTATATATTTCATAACTGAGTTCCGTAGCATAGACGCAAATTTAACGGTTAGTTTAAATGAACGCAATATTAACTTAATATTTTAAGCTTTGTTTCAATCAACCACTTAAACATTACAAGTCAATAACCATTCCTGTCTCCGCTATTTTAAAGCCAAAATCTAACACTTTTTCAACCTGTTTATTGCTACTATCAAGCAATGGGTTGGTGTGATTAAAATGGATGAGATGAATCTTATTTCTATCCTGCAGATTTAACTCTCTAAAGGTTTCCATACTTTCTACAACAAAAGGATGAGGAATTTCAGAAATATCTCGATTATTAATCTCTTCAGCATCATAAAAAGTAGCATCTAAAAAAGCATAATCCACTTTTTTAACCCAATCCACAATATCCTGATCCCACTTCCCCCACTTATCAATATCCGGTATAAAAAGTGCCGCTTTGTTTGGGCCAGAAATAACAAAACCTACAGTTTCTGAAAATTCATCACGGTGCGGAACTAATATCGGTGTCACACTAATATCTTGACCCACCCCAAAACTATCAGATGCTCGCAATTCCTTTAATGCAACATTTTCGTTCAACACTAATTGACTCCAAGGTCCATTTTTGTGTAAAAAACCTTTCATCTTAGGCATTGCAAATACGTTAATATCACTTTTACCATAAGCTTCTCTTCCAAAATACATTAAGCCAGTATAATGACCAATGTGAGCATGTGTTAAAAAAACACCGTCAATAATATTTTCTTTTTTAAGATGATTTCGTTCTAAATCGGATAATTGGGTGTGCATGTCAGGTGAAGCTTCAAAAATCCATTTTTGTTTGTTTTCTAAATCAACCAAACCTAAAGCTACCACATTTTTTTTCTTATTTATGCCGTTATAAAAATTAGCACAGCAACTTCTTTGGCAACCAATATGAGGATAACCACCATCTTGTGCTGTACCTAAAACGGTAATGTATTGTTTGTGATTGTTCTTTTTAGTTTGCTCAATTTTTTTAGAACAACTAATAGTAAAAAGGAATACAAGTAAGTATAAAAAGTTTGCTTTCATTATTTTAATTTAGTGTAAAAATTTTTATGCCATTATGGTCGTCAGTAGTGTAGTTGCTACTTAAAATTATGTTTTTAGCTTGATAACTATTATTAGAAACAGACCAATCTATTACTGGTTTAAAATCTTTTAAAGCATCGCGAAAAGAAATAAGGTGATGACTTTCGTTTTCTATACTAAAAGCTCCTGTAGAAACAAAAAAGGAGTTATTTGAGTTGTCTTTTATTTCATGAGCTATAAAAATTCTACCATGATTATTAATTGTTGTTGGGTTTGCATTATTAGACCAAGTTTCCATGAATTGCGGTATCCAATAATCATTTTCAAATAAACCATAATAACCAGTTGAAGAACCACTCCTCATTAAAAAGTTGTTAGCTTTTAGAAAATTTACAATGTTTTCTTCTGCTTCAACTTTATTAGTTGCCTTAAAATCCAACCAAATAATATTAATTGGTTCAAGAATTACTTTGCCTTTTAGCTGAATACCAATCCAATTTGCAATTGAACTTATTTCAGGTGTTTTTTTATTAAACATCCAAAGACCAATATCTAAATTAAGGTCTTCTTTATTTTTACTTGTTATTTTTATGTTTTCACTTAAAGGTACTTGTTCTTGCTTAAGTTTAAATACATCAGTTTTGTCTGAGCATGAAGTAGTAATAAGAAATAATACCATAAGAAAACTCGCTCTAAACAACATTTATAATTTTTCTTAAAGCTACAAAAAAAGCACCAATATTTAAATTGATGCTTTCTAATTATTTTATACTGTTAAAAACTATATAAATACTCTCCATCCGTAAGGATCTTCTGTTTTGTTAGTTTGTATATCAGTAATTTTTTTCTTTAATATTTGTGCAAAAGGATTTTCTAATTCTGGTAATTCAAAATCACTTTCTTTATATCCAAAACCTGCAATTGGCGATATTACAGCAGCAGTTCCTGCTCCAAACATTTCTTTTAAGTTTCCGTTTTGTGCAGCTTCTACAACCTCACCAACAGAAATTTTTCTAACTTCAGTTTTTATGTCATTGTCTTCAGCAATTTGTAAAATACTTTTACGAGTAATTCCGTCTAAAATACGATCACTAGTTGGGCTCGTAATTAAAGTATCGTTAATTCTTATAAAAATATTCATCGCTCCAGCTTCTTCAATAAATTGGTGCGTGTTATCATCTGTCCAAATTACTTGGTTGTAACCTTTATCTAT
>CAKZPK010000406.1 GCA_937139035.1 uncultured Crocinitomix sp.
TATGGGATTTTGATGATGGGAGCGCATTTTCAAATGATGTGAACCCTGAACATATTTATCCGCAAGTGCCAGCGACTTATAATGTAATGTTGTGGGCATATGGTGCTGAACCTACATGTTATGATTCTACCTATGTTCAAGTTGTTGTTAACGACGTAATCCTTTATTATATTCCAAATACATTTACTCCGGATGGAGATGATTTTAATGAAACTTTCCAACCTGTATTTACCAGTGGAGTGGATGTGTATGATTTTCATATGATTATTTATAACCGTTGGGGAGAAATGGTGTTTGAATCATTTAATCCTGCTGCAGGATGGAATGGAGCTTATGGCGACGGAGGTTTGGTTCAGGATGGAACCTATGTTTGGCAAATTGAATTTCAGGAAACTATGTCAGACAAACGACATAAAGATGAAGGTCAAATCACAGTTCTTAAATAATTTAGTGCTCTAAATGCGCATTAACGGCGGGTTATAGCCGTGCATAAAAAAACGGCATCATTTCTGTTACTCTTTAGTAAAGTATTGGTTGTGTTTCACCAACCAAATCAGCGTTTATTACGTTAATTATAGAAAGGAATTATTATGACAATCAACTATAAACGGCAAAACGAAACGTGCAGTTAGTCAGAACGGAATGCACCAATTAATTTCTACGTGGTTTTATTGGTCTATCTTCTATTGATGAGCGACCAACAGCGAAAATAGATCCTATTCCTTTTAAAGCATTCATATGCCTTCCTTTAAGATTTGGGCGCGGAACATGATCCATCTGTGCAATACAACGCCTTAAACGCTCAACAGAGTCATTAAGTTGGCTAATAGCCTCCATAAGCTCCTTTGATTTTGGGAGTTGGATTTCGTTTTTAGAATTGTTTGATCGTTTCATGGAATATTATCACTTTAAATGTAAATATAATACTATTTAAACGGTTATTAACTACCTTTACAGCGTCACACTTAATGAATGCACCCACTAACAAGAAATTGCCCCTGAGCTAATTGCTTTAGGCAATTGATGGTGGGTGCTATTCATCATGAGTGTGACAACTGCTCAGGGGCTACTTTTCTCTTTGTTAGCCCTTAACGAACATAATATCCTCGTAACTGTTCAGACCGCTCACCATTTGTTTGTGAGATAATCGCTTACAATACTTGAAAGGTGATGGCATGAAGGCATGAGAATCCAGCCAATCCATTAATTCGATAATGTTTGACTTTGATGAAGTGAAATAAAAGAACTTCTCAGATTGTAAAACGGTAAGTGTATCTAAGTGTTGACCTAAATTCCAATGCTCTTTGTAAGTAGTTGATTGCGTTTGTAGATACGGTGGATCTATAATGAATACAACACCTTCTACGTCCTTAAACTGATTATAAAGATCTCTATAGTCGAAACAAACTAATTCAACTCCATCAAGGTAGCCATCCGCTTTGAAATCGGATCGTCGAACCTTATTATACCAACCTTCTTTTGCCAATTCATCATAAGAAAGGGCATATTTTCCTGAAAACAAAAAACTAGAGGAAAGGCTTATATAGTCGATATAGCCATGATCTGATTGGGCTTGCTTAATTCTTTTTAGGATCTGCTTTTTAGGTTCTTCAGGGACTCGATTGTTTCGAGGGTATTCAGATAAGATTGATCGAGCAAATGCAATTAAATCATTTGTGACTTGTATTGACTTTAACCTTAATTGGAAATTATCGAAGTCATTGTATATGACCCGACAATCAGGTTTTGCAACTTTGGCAGAGTGGCTCAATATGCCACTTCCGCCAAATAGATCAATAATTATTAGATCGTTGGGCATTTTACCCAACTCATCCATGAACTTCTTAGAGAAGTTCCTTTTTTGTCCCATAAAGGGAAGAGGAGACGCTTTGTAGCTTAACGTTTCCTTTTTTGAAGTTGTCACACTCATTTTTATATGTGGTTTTTGATTACTATGCTGTAGAATTGATTATTGAAACAATTCTATTCTTTTCACTTTGAATTCGAAGTTGCAATTGAATATCGAACTCGTTTTGGGTATATGTGGCAAATGAAAAATAGATCCACAAGCTGGAAGTATCATTTATTCTAATTTCAGTACCCCAAACGATCATTGAAAATTTAACGCCTTCAGTTTCGTATATGTCACGGAGCATTCCTCTTGGCATATCACTCACTTTATACATTATTGAGCCATTATCTTTGATGTGATTAAGCATTTGACGATATGGCTCGTCAATTGGTATATCTTCATATATCTCTTCCTCTTCAAGTTCGCCTTCTTTATGTGGGCTTGACATGATTACAGCAACTGTATTTACATTTTCGTTTACTTCTAATGCAGTAAGTGTTAATGCTCGTTCTGTTGCACTTGTCTCAACCAATTTATCAAGCATGTGGTTAATTTGGCGAAACTTGGCATAATTCAACCTAAAGTCACTTGCTTTAAGCGCATTGTTAGCAAGGCGCATATTATTTTCAGCTTTCAAACGTTTTTCTCGTTCAGAAATAATTTGTTTGCGGATAGGTACATATAGACCTGCTGCACCTAGAAAAAAGGCGGATATTATTTGAAACCACTCCATTATACTTACTGATTGTCTTTAATTGCTTTTTTCGCAATACGGTCTGCCTCAATAACCTGAATCATTTTAGCTTGAAACGCATCCCAAAACGCTTGAATGTTGTTCGAAGTGAGTTGAAACGTGGTTTGGTCTAATGTTGGGATATTAGTTGGACTAAACTGTGTAAATCGGCTATACATGTACAACCGTGTCCAATGCTCACGTAATAAAGGATCTAACGAGAATGATTCACCTGAATAGGAGAAGCCGCCTTCCAAAGTTTGATCAGTTGTAAAATTAGCCTCTTGGTAAGATGCTCTTAATTTACTACTGTCAATTGTTGCCGTTTCCTGCACACTCATTGCGGAGGTTGCTAATGCTCCATTCGAAATAATGTACTTATGCCCATCAGGCAATACAGGAACTGTCTCCAAAATCAATTTGGAACCTTGATACAAATCTACTTTTGGAGGAATTGGTGTTATGACTGTTGCATCAATTCCATTATCATCTATTAATACTAAATATTTCATATTATGTTATATATGCGAAACCTGAGTTTATGCGGATTAATACTGTAGTGCCATTCCAAACAACTATGTCACCCATGTCGTAAAGGAAATAAAGTGGTGGTGGACCTCCTGTGGTTACAAAAAAGCGTTTTGCCATATTCTCAACCTTGAGATCCACTTCAGCCTCCAATTCGGGGATATTCGCTAACCTGGTTAATGCATTGATTGCTTTCTTCACAAGAAAAGGGTTCATATACTTATCCGTTACCAAACCAGCTTCAGCTTCTCCTACTTCAGCAAATGCGCCTACAGCTAAATCTAAATCATCATCTACATGAACGAACGCATCAATTAATGCTTCAAATTCGGCTTCGGTGGGTTTATCTCCATTTTGGAAATATGTCTTGAGTATCTCTTTTGTTACTGCCATTGCTAATAAAAATTGATTGTGTACTTTCTGCCTAAAGGCGTTACTTTCTTTAAAAATGAGTTGATTGCATCACTATGAGCAATATGTGCAACAGGCACATTCACTTTGAATTGATTGTCAAGATGATCTGTAACATAAACACCATAAATTGCGCCTGTAATGGTTTTAACGTGATGCTCAATAACCATTACTTGTGCGTTTAAATTCACTTTGGCTTTTGATGATGCCCGGAACAATTTAAAATCGTTTAGAAGTGATTTAATAGGGGACATTACCGCTTTTAAGAAGTAGAATTTACCCTGTTCTTTATCTTCAAAACCGCCCTCACCATCAGGAGTTTTAACATACCGCCAATGAGGAGGTAAAAGTTGTTTTATGAAAATATCAATATCAAAGAAGTACATAGTTCAGTGTGCTTTCAGGATCAAGTGCAATATGACCAGCTGGTGATTCAACTTTATTGGTAAATGAAACATCATTGAGAGTTTTAAAAGTTATATCAAAGTCGTTTACTCCTTCAATGTCCATTATCTTATCAATTAAACGAGAGATATAAAAAGTGCCTCCAAAATCAAAGTCTCTTAAATGCTGATTAATTGTAACTAAAACTGGTTCAATACTTGGATCTAATATCAACTGACCATCCTCATTATAAATGGTAGGATCCAATTCAATATTAGCTGTGAGATTCAATACATCAGCTGGCTCACTTTGGATATTCAGTTTTGTTCCTGCAATTTTTTGTCGGGTTAAGTATGCCGAGAAACTCGACAGCTCTGTATCCGTTAATGGAACATAAACACCTGCATCATCTTTTACCACTCGAACTTGTAAGGTGACATATCCACTTACATCTTCAGTTTCGGATAATGCAGCTCTTTGGATGATTTTAAGATCCTCATTGATCTCATTATAAACTGGACGATTGTTTTGAATGACCAAACTATCACCGTGTTGATATTCCAAACACTTTTGATGATACCAATCGATAAGTCCTGCCTCAGTTTGATCAATAAGATCCTCCACCTCTTTTTTATGAGTTTCGAACATTACTTGTATTGATCGGATTAGTGTTGCAAATATCTGCTTTGCTTTTAACCAAAAAGGAACTAATGAAGGATTATCTTCCAACTCATCCAACTCAACATATAATGAAGTTTCTTCATCAATTTGATCTATGATATCACTTATTTCTTCAGCCATATTTAACTTGCTTTAAAATCAATTTCTATTTTCCAATATCCTATTCCTTCACCTTGGGCTTTTGCGCCAGTTGCTTGTGGATATTGTCTCAAATAATCAACCATTTGCTGATTAATTACCGCATCTCTAATAATCAACTCATCTCCTTCATGGAGTGTATCTGTTATTCCGATCAACTGATCATTATCCTCAACCAACCAATAAACACCTTCTATATCACCATATTCCTGAAGGGCTATATCAGCTATTGTTTGCTTTATTTTTGCTTTAATAACTGGCATAGGTGAATAGTTTTCCGCTTTCGTCAATTACAATATCCTCTACGGTCATTCCATCTTTCTCAAAGTTCAATGCAATTTCATTTTTAAGTTCAGCTGCCGTTTCATCATCATCAATCCTGCTCATAATTCCTACACCCAAATGTGGCGCAAACTTATCCCAACCTTTATGCATGATTAGAATGTCCTTTTGATGGGTTTGAGTTGATTCACCAATTTGATCAACAGCATCATTATTTACAAATAGTAGATCTTTCATTAGTGTGTTATTTGGTCATTTTCTAAATCAACAGTTACAGCTGGAGTGAGGGGCGATCCAAAATAAGCTGCTAAAGCACCTTTCAATGCAGCTCCACCATCATTCACAACAGGCACCCATGCCGATAGTATTGTTTTCAAATTATTGATGTCTGATTTAATGTCATTTATCTCATCTGTAACATTAGAACCAATCAATATGCCTCCGTTTTCACCACCATTAATTGTTATGCCAGTAGAATCTATCTCAAGCAATGAATCTTCACATTTGAGTTCTACCTTTTCAATTTCATCAATCGCCAAAAGGTAAATGGTATTCATCCCATCACCAACCAAGGCTATAATGCATTGCGTGTCAATTTTTGGAATTAATTTAAACCCATTCTCATTACTTTGAGTTGCCGTATATTGCACCTGATCAAGTTCCATTTCATTAGAAAGTAATTTAACCGTGCATGACGTTTCTTCCGTCGATACAACAGTTGCAGGAAGGATGGTCACAACGGTTTTTCCACCTACATTGTCTCTTAAAGCTGATATTAATTTTTGTATGCTCATTATCCTACTTTTAATCCTAAACCTAATTTGCGCACACCGCCTTCTTTACTGAATCGAATAGCTGAACTTGTGATATAATAGATCCCTTCTTGGTTTGGAAAGTCGTTATCAATTATCCGTGCAGAAAACCCATAAGTACAGTATGGCAATAGCCACGTATCAATTGTGCCTTCATAACCGCTATACCTATGCTTAATGATCTCCTCTTCTCCGATTACTTTTAATGCAGCTTCATCACTTACATTATATCTATGAATCGTAATTTTATCGCCTCCAGCTTCACCAACTTTGACAATGGTTTTTTTATTTTCCCGTGTCATTCCAATCACTTCAACCAATACTTTTTTATCGGCTTCATACACATAGGTGAGGTTTGATTTTTCAACATTTTGGGAAAAATCAAAAACAACATCACCTGATTTGTAGGTGTATTGTAAGTACACATGAAGTGTTGCACCTTTCATAAATATGTGCAGATTGGTCTCTTCTTGAATCTTCTTTAATACTTCCAAACCAGTAGCATCCGCAACGGTGAATGTGTCATACTTTAAAATATCAACTCCATCACCTAAAACAAGACCCACACCTTCTAATTGATCAACAATATCTTTGATCACATCAGTTGCATCAACATTTGCATATCTTTTGGACTTAACTTCTTTACGTGTTAAATACATTGAATCCTCAGCCTCAATTACAATGGTGTTATCATTTGTTATTGATGTTACATAGCCCTCAAACTCTTTTTTTAAATGCCCTTTATAGCCTAATTCAATGGTAATTAAATCACCTCTTCGTATCTTGTTGTCAACATTTAAGGTTTTGCCATAGGCCATGCCCGGAAGTGCAAGTTTAGCAATGTCAGAAAGTGAATCAACACTTTTGATAATCTCACATGATATAAGACTATTCACTTTGAAAGTGCCAATGATGATATTAAATTCCATCACGTACATTAGAGTTCTGTTAAAAGTGAATTGAACAATTGATCAGAATAACACGTGAATGAAAATTCTTGCATATTTTGACCTTCAGTAAATGGGATTTCAAAATCTTCAATAGCGATATATTCAAAGCCAAAAAGTCTGAAGAGTGTATTGTCGGCTTTTATAGATCCTTCATGATCAAAGAACCGTCTTAGTGCTGAAATTTGATCTGCTGGATAATTTTCATCAGCAAGATCCACCAGTACACCTTTTACAGTGACAGTATAATCCTTTTTTGCCCAACGTTCTTTGTGTGAACCCTGACCGTTAGGTCGGTTAGGATAACGCATTATGAGCATATTACCTCCGCTTATACTTACAATAGGTTCTAATGGAAATTGCCATTCAAAACCTTCAATACTCAATTTTAACGGTAATGCCATTTCAATATTAAGTGCAGACTTTTTGAACTGCTCTAAATTGGCAGCAATTGCACCCAAAGGGTTTGATGGTGTAATTTGATCTCCAATATTTCCGAATGCAGGAAATGGTGGTGCAACATAACCATAGAGATCACGATACAATTCATCAAGATCAAATTTGGATGCTATGTAATTTGGATCTGCCATTAGTTGTCTATTGATTTATAAACACCATTTAATCGACGTGTGAGGCCATCAATAACCATATCAATAACTTCGTTTGCACTAGCTTCGCCATTAACAACTGTTTGGTTTACTGCTCCTACAACATTATCTATTTGAACGTTTAGAATAAATTGCTTTTTTCCTCCTGTTACTATATCGTCAACGGTTGATTCTGTATCTCCTTCTCCACCTAAAGGAGTGTCTATATAGTCTCCATTTTCACCTGCCAAACGTTTGTTTTCGTTTTCTTTTTTAAGTTTTTCAGCTGCAATTAATCTAGTTCTTGCTTCGCTCATTAATGCCGTTCTATGATCGTCTGTCATGTCAAGGCCTTTAATTCGATTAGCAAAAATTTTCATTTTCTCATCAATGGTTCCGTCGATACGAAGTAATTGAGCAATACCATCATCAAGCCGTTCGCTCTTTGTACGGTTATCATCACCAACATCAATACCCAAACTTCGACGCATATTTTTGATGGTTAATGCACCATCTCCAGCCAAATCTCCTAGACCAGGTATATTTGATACTATCTCCAATAAATACTGAATTGGTTCTAACATAAAATCAATTAGTGTTCGACCAATCTCTTTTATTCCTTCAAGCATTCCACCAAAGCTAAAAGCGTCACTTATTCTATTCCAAGCTGCGCCTATTTTGTCAATTAATCCTATTATGATCTTAAATGGCAATGCTAATAAGCTACTGGATTTTGCCCAATCACGCATTTTATCAATTATGATTTTAACCACAGCAATGAGAGCAATTATCGCAACTGTTATAAGTACAATAGGGTTGGCGTATAAAACAAAGTTTAACGCGATCATAGCAACTTTAAAACCAACAATAGCAATGATTACATATTTGATCAATGGCGCAATTGGCTCAAGTATCGCTAATAACCCAGTAATGCCTGTTACAACAAAATCGATAATTCCTGCTAGCACATTTATAATACCAGCCAATCCTCCCACAGCTGCTCCAGCTGCATCAGTTCCTTCAGAAACAAATCCCATTGCGCCAAGGAAAGATCCAATTGCGGTAAATAATGGAGATATTGCCTCGCCTAAATAGTTCCAAGCATCAATAAGTGGTTGCATCTGATCAAAGAAGGACATAAAGAAAAGTGCGATACTTGTTTTTAATCCACTTAACCAACCACCAAATGTTTCCATTTTATCGCCAACGGTGTTCATGAACATTTGCCATGCTCCTTCACCACTTTGTGCAGCAGCTTCAGCAGATCCACCAAATTGAGAATTAACCTCTTGTAAAATAATAGCTTGAGCTTGTGCTAATTGGTTAGTCGCTTGAAAGTGTTTGATTTGCTTTTTTTGTACTTCAGTAAACTGAATACCATTACGCGACAATGCTGAAAGGTTAGCTGCTGGATCATTCAAAGCCTTACCTAATTGAATTGCTGCTGATTTTCCATCTATTTTCATAGCAGTAGCCAAATCCAATATAGTAGGGATACTTTGATCGTACATTTCTGTTTTGACATTTTTAAATGTCAACATCATTGCTTGAATTTCCTGTGTAGCTTCATCACCAAAAAGCGTTTTACCTTGAAGGGCATCAGCTTGACTTGCTAAATCTGCAAAACTTCGACCAGCTGCGTGATTTGTTGAAAGTAAAGCGGATCGTAATTGTGCATCTGACTTGGCTTGAATATCAAACTTTTCTAAACTATTACGTGCTAAATTGATTGCAGCGGAAATACCGAAATAGGCTGCAAAAGCTCCTCCGAAAGATCGAAGGAGCCCACTAGCATTTCTTAAACGAGAAAAAAAGGATGCTGGTGGCTGGTTTTGCAGCCTTCGCAGTTGGCGTTCGGTTTGCTTTAATTGCCTATTGTATTGAATAATTCTTTTAACTGAATTAGCTCTATCTCGTTTATGCTTTAATCTGCCAAGGTGTTTTTCAAGCTGCACAATTGATAGAGGGATTTTTTTTGATTGTGATAAGTACTTTCGCTGACCAGCAGTTATCTTATTGTAAAATTCGGCAGATTTTTGAGCAGCTTTGGCAAATCCGCTGATCATCATATCCTTTAATCGGAGTTCGTATGTGTAACCGTTAGCCATTGTTTGTATTTGTTTTTGCTTCCCTTTCTCGAATATCTGCTAGTTGCTTGAAAGTAATTGCCCACTCTTGATCTGATAACTCATCAGGATTTACGCCTAAATGATAACGCAGAATTGTATCGGTGTACATTAATGGGTTATCTTCCATTTTACCCGAGGCCTCAACTATTAGGCGCTCGTAAAACCCATTAATTCATTTAACCAGGCGTTGAGTTCTTGACATGCTCTAAAGAAGTATTTATCCTCATCTTCCATTTCTTTATCTCCGATAATCCAGCATTTATGAAAAATAACTTCACCTCCCGAAATTGTATCAATTGATTGATCAACTTTCATGAACTTGTTTGAAGCAAATTTAATCGTGGATCTGTCAGGTTTTCTAAAAATGGCTGATACTCCTTCCGAAATTACATTTTCAATTTCTTTGCCCTTAGCATCCTTTATTACTTCAACTTCACGATCAAGCGTAACAACTTTAACGGTACCGTAGCTCTTTTCTGCTTTTGCTAATTCTTCAGGAGTTACCGTCCCGAAAACTTTCTCTTTTCTCATTTTATGATTTGTTTGATTATACGTCTAATTGAACATCAAGAGCTGCAAACGGTACGTCTACAACCATGTGTGAATCACCTTGATTTAATGCCAGTTTGATTTTACCCAATTTCGCCATCTTAACCTGATGGGTTCTAAGAGTACCTCCGTCTGCGCTAAAGTTCCAAGTGATTTCTACATATTGCTTTTGATAATCTACTCCCCAAGTGTCAAAAATTGCTTCAACCTCTGACTGAAGTAGTTTTAAAGTGCCAGATGCATCAAAATTCTTTTGATTTATAGCTTGTCCTTTTGCGCCTTTACCTCGGATAACTTCATGCTCGTAGCCAAACTCGATTTCAATTCCTGTGCATCCGTTTAGGATACGTCCCCCCACCACAACGGTGATGTCATTAAAGGAATATTGTTCTGATGTGTATAGTGCCATAACTTATTTTAGTTTGCTGGGTTGTTATAATTTAATTCAATGTCAATGTTTGATGAATAAGCTTTAGGCCGAGCGGAACATTGAACCTTATATCCAGCTAAAGAAATCGCGTTTTGTTTAGGGTTTATTAATGCTGAAAATGCTGACAATTCTCCTTTATTCGTCATTGATAGGTTTACGACACTTTCGATTTTACCTTGAACTGCCTTAATTTTACCAGCATTTATTGCACCCTCTTCATCAGTATCAAAATCATCATCTAATTCTTGCACGAAAGTGGTGTATGTAAGTCGGTGAACCTTATCCATAGCTCTACCACGAGCCATTGATGAGTAATCATCATCAGCTGCGGTTGCCATTTGATCGCCTGAAAAGAAATAACCGCCTACACCTGTATAAGAAAGTAAGAATACATATCCTTTATTCGAAATGGTTTCCCATTGGTTCTCTCGATTTTCCGTTGTGTTGTCTGCTGTAAAATATGCAGCTGAAATTGGTAATGAGCCGTTTTTAACTCTTGACGGTTTTCGTTGTACTGGAAGAGATGCTAACAAGCCTAAATACAAACCAATGGCTGCATTAAATCCTCCTGCTAAATCTGCTCCTAAAAAAATAGAACCTCTGTTGTACGAATATTCGGTATAATCGCGTAATTCTTCAATGCCAAGCACTTCTTTACCATCAACAATGAATCTGAAAGGTTTATGTTTTAGAGCATAAGCCTCAGCTAATGCCTGACCTTTAATCATTGCTGCTGGAACATCAATATCTAGTCCGTCAATATCATCAGCAGCTTCAACCTTACGTGACACGGATAACAATCTAATTTCACCACTCGCATAATCAAGTAATTTAGGAGCGTATGTT
>CAKZPK010000407.1 GCA_937139035.1 uncultured Crocinitomix sp.
AAGGACGTTTTTTTGTTGTTGGAAACTCCATAATTGGTATGTCTCCAGTCAATTTTTCCATCCAGAATTTTTTGTCCTTCAAATAATTTTCATCCTCCACCTTTGACAATTGCCAATTGGCGTAATCTTTATATTGAACATTTAGTGGCTGGAGTGGCACATTCTCGTTGAGCTTTATCGCTTTATAATAAGTATTAACATCAGCTTGCAGCACCTCCATTGATTTACCATCAGCAATGATATGATGAAGGTTAAAATAAAGCAGAGAACGATTCTCCTCAAGGTTAAAAACAACAGCCCTAATCAAAGGTCCATTCACTAAATCAAACGGTGAAAAACGATCTTCTTGAATATACTCCAAGGCTTTCTCGCTTGCGTTTGTATCATTAGAATAATCCTTTTCGCCTACTTCAAAACTCAACTCATCCAATGACAAAACCTTTTGATAAACTTGTCCTTCTTCCGCTTCAATAAAAACAGTTCTTAAAATTTCATGCCTTTCAATTACTTTATGAATTGCCTGAATAAAAATCGAAACCTCAATATCAGATCCTAACTCAAGTTGAAACGGCATATTGTATGCTGTATGTGCTTCTTCAAATTGAGCTAAAACCCACAACCTCCGTTGTGCATCAGAGATTGAGTAATACGGTTTTTCTCCTACAGGAATTAAACCATCCTCTTCTATTTTCGCTCCGCTTTCAATCAACAAAACGTGCTTTTCTGGAGTTGTATTTTGAAATAAATCCTTTAACTCACATTTTATCCCCTTTTCACTGTGGTAGTGTTGAATTAATCGAATCAACTTGAGGCTATTTCCTCCCAAAGCAAAAAAGTCATCCGTCATTCCTACATTAGGAACGTTTAAAACCTTAGCCCATAATCCACAAATCAGAACTTCTTGTGCTGTAGTTGGTTCAACTTGATTTTTTTCTTGCCCTAAAACCGTTTTTGCTTTTTGCTGAAGTACCTTTCTATCGATTTTTCCATTCTCTGTTGACGGCATTTCTGCTAATACAACCCAAGATGACGGAATCATATAATGCGGCAATTCTTTGCTTAACTTGCTTTTAAAAGTCTCAGTGTCTATTTGATTTTCACATACAACAAAAGCAATTACTCCATTTCGATCTTCAGTAGGCACAACTGCTGCATTTTGAATTTGATCGTAATTACTCAAAGCCGACTCAATTTCACCCAACTCCGCACGATACCCACGAATCTTTAATTGTTCATCATTTCTACCAATAAAATCTATTGAACCGTCACTTGACCACTTTGCCTTATCACCCGTTCTGAATAAAGATTCATCCGAATAATCTGGAATTTTAACAAAGGCCATTTCATTTAAATCACTACGGTTTAAATATCCATTTGACACTCCTCTGCCACCTATATATATTTCTCCAACAACTCCTACTGGACATAAGTTTTGATTTTCATCCAAAATGTAAATAGACCTATTTGCGATTGGTTTTCCGATTCGGATAGAACTATTTTTTTCTACTTTAAAATAAGTTGCACAAACTGTAGATTCACTTGGGCCGTAAGAATTATAGATTGGATATTGATTAACTAATTGATCAATCTGTCCATGTTCTAATTTATCCCCTCCACTTATCATTAATCTAAGGCTCTCCGAAGTGGTTCCTGTAGCATTTAATTCTCCTAAAACCATAGGAGTTGTACTAAGTACTGTTGCTTTTCCTTCGGTAATTAAAGATTGAATTTCATGTATGTCTGCTCCTCCATTTTTTGCAACCAAAATGGTTGCACCTGTCAGCAAGCCTGGAACAATCTCCTCAATATGTGTATCAAAACCTAATCCCGCTTGTTGAATAATTCGATCTTGTTTAGTTAATTCAAAATATTCAGAAAAAGTAATTGCATAGTCTAACAATGCTTTACGCGAAATTGTTACTCCTTTAGGTTTACCTGTAGATCCAGAAGTGTAAATGATATAAGCAAGTTGGTCTGTATTAACAGTGCCATTCTTTAAATTAGAAGACGAATCTTGCTTATTCTGCAAGTAATTTGAATAAAATGAATCATTAATTTCAAATAGAGCTTTTGCATCTTCCATCATCAGATGCTTTCGCTGTTCAGGATAGGAAGGATCGATTGGTAAATAAATCGCACCTAGTTTTAAAACGGCAAGAATTGAAACAATCATTTTCTCCGATCGCTCCATATTAATGGCTATAACAGTCCCCTCTTCAATATTAAATTTGGATTGAATAAAGTTTGCTACACGGTTAATTTCCTCTCCTAATTCTTTATATGAAATTTCTGTTTCACCACAACTTAATGCAATTTGACTAGAATTATTTTCTATTGACTTTTCTAATAAAGTGGTAATATCTGCGTCCTCCATTCTCTCTACAACCTGACCAGCACCTAATTCAAGCACTTGTTTCTTTTCCTCACTTGATAATAACTCTGCTGCGGCTATTGATTTTTCAGGATTTTGAAGAATATTTTCAAGTAGAGATAAATAATGTTGCAAAAATGAATTGATCAATTCACTATCATAAATATCTCGATTGAAATTAACTTGCACGGCTAAATGCCCTCCAATTTCTTCAAAGTTGAGGTCTAAATCGAACTTACTAATTACTTGTCCATAATCTATAATCTTCCCAATTTGTGAAGAAGCAACCTGAATATCTCTGCTGTCTTCGGTATTTTGTAATGCAACCATTACATTAAACAAAGGGTTACCAGACATGTCTCTTTCAATATCCAATTCCTCCACAAGTCTATCAAACGGATAAATTTGATGTTCAAAAGCAGTAAGTGTATTATTTTTAATTTGCTCAAATAATTCAGAAAAGCTCGCGTTTGGATTCAGTTCATTATTCAATACAATTGTATTTACATAAAAACCTATTTGTTCATTCAAATCGCTATGCTCTCTGCCTGCAACCGGAGTTCCTATTGATAAATTTGTTTGATTGGTATAGCGATAACAAAGCGCTTTTACCGTTGCCACAATTCCCATAAAAAGACTACCACCATTGGCATTCGAAAAATCTAAAAGCTTTTGGGAGATATCTTTAGATAAAACAGTCCCTATTCGTTGTCCAGTAAAGGTTTGAATTGGAGGTCTAACTTTTGAGCTCGGCAATTCTATAAACGGATTGGCATTTTTCAATTTATTCGTCCAATACGCGCGGTGCTCATCAAAACCTCCATTCACTAATTGATTCAATTGCCATGCCGAATAATCTTTATACTGGATACTTAAGGCCTCTAAACTTGGAGTTACTTCATCTTTATAAGCATTGTAGAAAGTCATTACATCCTCTCTTACAACTTTCATTGACCAAGCGTCACTAATAATATGATGAAGGTTATAAAAAAGAACTGTCTGTTCTTTAGCAACTTTTATCAATGCTAAGCGAATCAAAGGACCAGTAGTTAAATCAAAGCCTTTCTGCGCATCAACCTTTATATATTCTTGAGCCAATGTTTCAGCATTATCCATTGCCGAATAATCTTCCTCTAATATTTCAAACCCTATTTCTTCTCTACTTTTAATCCATTGCCTTGGTTCTCCACTTTGATCTGTATCAATTATAGTTCGTAATATTTCATGACGATCAACAACTGCGTTAATTGCTTTTTTAAGAGCTATCAAGTCATAACTTTCATCAAGTTCCATTTGAAAAGCCATATTATAAGCATTGCTTCCTTGCTCAAATTGGCTGAGTACCCAAAGGCGTCTTTGAGCATCTGAAATAGCATAACTTTCTGCTGTAGCAATTGGTTCAATAGAATCAAAACCTGTAGACGAAGTTGTATCTAATAAAGCTACATGCGCAGACAAAACAGTTGAAACGAATAAATCTTTTAAGCTCAATCGAATTCCTAACTCTTTGTGGTATTCATTTACTAGGCGCATAGCTTTTAAACTATGTCCTCCTAGTTCAAAAAAGTCATCCGCTACTCCTATTTTTTCTCGTTCTAAAACAGCTTCCCAAATGGAAACCACTGTTTTTTCTGTTGCCGTTTCTGGAGCAACATAGGCTGACGCTCCTTTCAAACTTTCTCCTTCTGTTTTGGCGAGTGCTTTTCTGTCTACTTTTCCGTTTTTCGTTAGCGGAAATGCATCCATATGAACATATTCTGAAGGAAGCATATAAGATGGCAAACGCTTTTTGAGGTAACTTGTTAAAGTAGTTGACACCAAATCCGAAGATCCTGTAAAATAAGCGATCAATGTTTTTTCTCCAGATGTTTCTCCTTGAACTAAAACCACCACATTTTCAATCTCAGCATGTTCGCTTAATTCTT
>CAKZPK010000408.1 GCA_937139035.1 uncultured Crocinitomix sp.
TATATCACGCTGATCATTCGGACGGCAATATGAAATGTAGTGCGGAGATCCTGTATCAATAAAATCATCTGCTCCAATTTTTTCAATACTTCCAAATTGATTCATTCCAATCTTAACCTGATCTCCCACAAGTTGTGCATTGTGCATGCCATCTATTGCTTTAAACAAAATGTCTTGCTCAACAATCCCTAAAAATTTAGCAAAAGCCACAGCACATCTCGATCCATTTCCGCAAAAACTTTGGCTCCCATCCGGATTATAAAAATCCATTTCAAATTGGGCAGAATCACAACTTTCAATAAAAATCAGTCCGTCTGAGCCAATTCCAAATCGTCTATTACACCAATGGCGTGCAAAAGCGATCTTATCTCCGTCAAATATTTTCTGACGGTTATCAATTAAGATAAAGTCATTACCCGCACCTTGATATTTATAAAAATCAATCATTTAAAACACTTGTTTTATCTACTTCGCTATATGGTAAAAATTGCTGTGTTTCTTCCAACACATAAAAAATGGCATCATTTGACAAATAATAGGCATCATTTTTATGATACACTATATATTCATATTGGTCAGAAAGGCCATATAATATCAATGTATTTTTAGACAATTTATATCCTGAAAAATTTAATGGAGAACTCCAAAATTGAGCTGTCATTTCAGTTGGTAAGTTTTCATTAATCCCTAATAAATCCTTAATCACTGAATCTTTTTCTACACTTGGCTCCAAATAAATAATTGGAATGCGCATTGCTGCAATTTGCTCGTCTCGCTTTATACTAAGCCCTTCCTCAGTTGAAGTGTCCCTTGGGAAAATTTTGTTTTTTAAAGTATCCAATAAAAAAGCCCCCTCAACGGAGTCAACCTCCTCTACAATAGTATCAATAGGTGTTCTATAAACAGGTACTTCAACTCTTTCTCTCTCTACAATTGTATCGTAAACAAATTCTGTAATTCTCTCTGTTTCATTCGAAGGTATTTCCACTTCATTAAAAGACTGATTAACCCCAACAAAGTATCCAGCGATACCTCCTGCAGCAAATAGTCCTATGAAAATCAGATACTTCATTGTTTTTAACAAAGCACAAAGTTAGTAGTTATTTTAGATTTAATCATTCAAAAGAGCGCAATATTCTACATGCATTATCCTTTCAATTTATGTAACTTTGTACAATGGAATTTTTAGCAAAATTCAGTTCAGCTACTTGGGACATTTTTTTACAAATGTCGCCCTATTTACTATTGGGGTTTTTATTTGCTGGAATTTTGAATGTTGTCAGGAGGAAAAGGCGTGTACAAAAGTATTTGGGCAAACGCGGACTTTGGTCTTCTGTTAAGGCAGCATTATTAGGGGTTCCGTTACCTTTATGTTCTTGCGGAGTGATTCCTACAGGAATTTCTTTTCATAAAAATGGAGCAAGTAAAGGCGCTACCAATTCATTCTTAATCTCCACCCCACAAACGGGATTAGACTCCATTCTGATGACTTTTTCTATGATGAATATTTATTGGGCCATTTTTAGACCAATAATAGCATTTATTACAGGAGTTTTAGGCGGAGTAGCAACTGATCAGCTCGTGAAAGAAGATCAACAACAGTCAACCGCAATTGAAGCCGAAGATGAGTCAACCTCTGACAAACCTTTATTTTTGCGCATATTCAATTATGCTTTTATTGATTTTTTAGGAGACATCTCAAGACAGCTATTATTGGGGATTTTAATTGCAGTACTAATTACGCTATTTGTTCCGACAAGTTTATTTACTGAACATTTAACCTACCCTTTCCTTAATATGCTAATCGTATTATTAGCATCTATCCCTCTTTATGTCTGCGCTACGGGTTCTGTTCCCATTGGGGCGGCATTGCTTGTTGCTGGAGTTAGTCCAGGAGCAGTACTTGTATTTTTAATGGCTGGCCCTGCTACTAATGCCGCTACAATAACAGTATTATGGAAATCAATTGGTAAGAAAGCAACACTTGTATATTTAGGCAGTATAGTTTTTGGTGCTTTACTTTTCGGAATCTTAATTGATTACGTATTTGATGCCCAATTATTCACAACGCAAATTACCGCGGGTAGTCATGTGCATGGCGCAGGAACGGAATGGATAGCCATAATCTCTTCCTTTATTTTAATTGGATTAATTGGTTTTGTAGAACTAAAAAAATTAATCCCTAACACCTATAAACAAACACAAATGAATACGATATATAATGTAGAAGGAATGACTTGCAATCATTGCAAGAGTTCTGTAGAAAAAAACCTCATGAAAATTGAAGGTATTACAGCAGTAACTGCTGATCCAAACCAAAACCTTGTTGTAGTTGAGGGCGATAATATTCCGTCTGAAACTATCTCTTCGGTTATTGACGAATTGGGCTTCGAATATAAAGGTGAACAAAAATAACCCCTCCCCTTTTAAACCTTACTATCTTTTCATAGTCAAATGTTTACATCATTAAAACTAGACATTATGAAAAGATATTCATTAAAAACACTCTTCCTTATTCCTGCCTTAATTGGAGGAACAATAATTTCGCACGCTGAAGAAACAGACTCTTTAGGAATGATAGGCGACAATCTTGACTTAAACGCTGTACTTGAAACTTTTAGAACGGCAAATTCAATTGAAGAATTTGAAAACTCTATTAACAGCAGTGAAAGCAAAATTAATAACCTTGATTTAAATGAGGATGCCGAAACCGATTACATTCAAGTAATTGATAATGCTGAAGGAGACGTACATGCAATAATTTTGCGGGTTGATTTATCCAACGAAAAATCTCAAGATATTGCAGTAATTGAAATAGAAAAAACTGGAGACCAAAACGCTACAATTCAAATTGTTGGGGATGAAGAAATTTACGGTGAAGACTATATTGTAGAACCTACCACTTCTGTCTCTACAGGGAATATGCCGCCTGCTTTTGTAATAATAAATGTATGGAACTGGTCAAGTATTCGTTTTATATATGGTCCAAGTTACAAACCATGGCGCTCTCCTTGGAGGTGGGGGCATTATCCTAACACATGGAAACCTTGGAAACCATACCGTTGGAGAACATATCACAATTTCCACAAACATCACCATCACAGCTACCATGTTGTACATGTACACCGCGTAAATAAAGCACATAAGGTGTATCATAAACACAGAAGAACATCCAATCACATCAAACACCATCAACATCACAACAACCATAAAAATCAGAATAAGAAGAACGGACAACAAAAAAAGCACAATAAGTCACACAAAAAAGGACACAAAAAGCATAAGAATTAATCTTGGCACAAAAAAAGTCACTTCGTATTGAAGTGACTTTTTTTCCTTAAATACCGTGTTATCGAATTATAGTTTTTTCTCCCCAGCACTCTATTAAATACGAATCTCCTGGAGTAACGCCATTCGCAAAACATTCTTCAGCTGTAGGTGCACGATCTAAAAACTGACTTTTTTTCACTTCAACTCCTAAATCAGCTGCTTTTCTATAATAATCATTTGCTAACCAATAATTAGCCTCTCGTTTAAAAGTGGATTCACCACAATCATTAGCAAGAGCTGCAACTGAATTTCCACACAATATCATGGCATTTCCCTGACCTTCTCCAGTCACTTTTTTTGCAGCATTAAATGCTTTCCGATACGACTTAATTTTATAATATGCCTGTGCCAGTCGGTAATTCGCATCCGATTTTTCCTCCGCAGAATTTGAAAGTTCCAGCGCTTTTAAGTAAGCTTCAATTGCCTTATCTGTATTTCCATTGGTCATTTCCAAATTTCCAACCCCAACATATCCGCTGGTACTCGGCTGTAAATCTAACGAGGCGTAAACATACTTACGGTATACTGCCGTTTTTTGCACAGCAAATTTCTCCAATAAATCAATATGCTCACTAATTCGCTCTAATCTAAGAGCCGGGTCTGTCGGTAATTGTTTGAATTGTTTTTGCATTTGTTGCTCAACTAATTCAGGCTCATTTACCACTAAAACTATATACTTCGTCAAAAAACTCTTTGACCATTGATAGTCTTTTAATCCTTTGTTTTTTGTTTGAATATCTTCTTCTTCCTCATTCAAAACAATTGCTCCATTTGCATAATCAATTAGGACAAAATAGCGCTCAAATATTTCTTTTTTTAAGGTAGCTTTATCTTCTTGCGAAGCTTTGTTATAATGATTTTGGATGAGATGCTTGAATGATAAGCCAATATAGCGCGCGGGTGTTTGCTGTTTCAAACTGTCAATTGTTTTAAATAGCTCATCAATGCGATCCACATTGGCACTTTTGTTTTCAACTAAATAGCCTGCATACTGCAAATTGAGTATTGCACTTGGCGCTGCTATTAGGTTTTGCTCATAAATCCATGAAATAGAATCTATGACTTGTTTTCTCTCAATAGAACCTTCTTCATATACAGAATCTCTTAAAAACTGATAACAAAGTCGTCCATTATAGAAAAAACCATCACTTAAATATTTAGTCCCACCACATACTTCATATGCTTTGAGCCAAAAACTTCGGGCATCTTCATATGCCCCTATTTTTAAATACGTGTAGTAAAGACTTTTGTATTTATTACATTCATCTTCGTTTGGAATTAATGATGCTGAAGGGTCTTGTGAAAAACCATTCAGCATCATTAAAAATGCGATCATAAAAGCGTTGAGTTTCATACGTTAAATTTTAAAATCGAATCACCTTTTCATTTGAAAATTCGATTTTGGTTACTATTGTTTGCGATAGTCTTTAACGCACAAAGGCTGTGCCATACCCTTTAGATATGTATAAAATTTGCAATTTCTTGCACAAGAAGGAAAACGGTAAATTTATGAGGCTAAATTTCGAGATTGAACCCTATGTCCAAATGAAATCCTCAAGATATTTATTACGATTCAAGTATTTAGAATACCGCTTGTATGAACGACT
>CAKZPK010000409.1 GCA_937139035.1 uncultured Crocinitomix sp.
TTTTTAAAACGTTGTTGACGATCTCTTCGGGTAATTTTATCTCGGCCGTAACATTTTTTCCACGTACAGATGTATAGGAAATAGAGGTGGCTTTTTTATCGCCAGAAAAATTGCTTTCGATATACCAGGCTTTAGGTGTAACGGGAGTGTTTTCAACTATGTATTGGCAAATTTCGTTGGTGCAAATAGTCACCATGTTTTGCCCAGCGGCATCACCAGTCATAAATTCAAAGGTGACAATGACTTGGTTTCCTTCAATATTCATTTCCATGTCAATCAACTCTGCATAATTGCTGGATGCATTTGTGATTTTTTTGAACGCATCTTTCTGTTCCATTAACCAAACTACAAATTGTCCAATCTCTAAAAGTTCATTAAACTTAAAAACAGGACAACGTTGTACCCCTTCCATTAAACATACAGAAACAATTGCTCCGGCATCTTTGCAAGCTTTTGCACCTCTGGCATAGGATGCAACTAAGGCTCCTTCGCTAGTTGCTAAAGGAATATAAAATGCTCCTGACGCATTTACTCCATTTATAACTAAAGGCCCAAATACACCTGTTGGCAATTGGGTCATTCCTATATAATTTTCGATATTTCCTTTGAGCATGTCATTATCCTCAAATTTCTTATCACCAGATAAATAGGGGAGTTGATGGTCTAAATTCTCTTTGATATATTTTAACCTTCCTTCAACACCTTCTTTAGAAAATGGGTGTCGCATAGAAATACCTTGAATTTTTTTAGTTTCTTCAGTGTCGAATCGTGAGATACGTTCAATGGCCGATTCATTCTTAATTGCATCAACGACCTTGTTTAACTTGTCTTTAGTAATACTCATATATGTAGGATTTTCGCTCTTAAACTATCTGTTCAAAGATACAAAGGTTGTATAATATAAGCATAATTGAATTGTGCAATGCTCTTTATGGATTTGCGTTTTTCGCAAATGAGCGATCAATTCGTGAAATTAATCATCTGAAAACAACCCTTGGTCTAAGAAATTTAGCATTTGAATAGTTCACTTACCTAATTGAAAATAAATTTAGTAACTTCCAAAATCAAACAATTACTGGTATAGATTAATGAGTTCATTAATTAATAGAATTTTAGGGAATCTCGCTACGCGAATGATGCTGATCATATATGTCTGCATTATTTTCATTACGACATTTTTTATTGTTTTTTCATATTTCAATGCCCTTGCACTGCAAGAACAAAGACAATATGATAAACTTACAGCGATTGTAACCTCTATGGCTGTTAATATTGATGGAGATGAGCATGAGAACCTTATGGCATGTTATGGAGTCAATACGCATGAGGATACCATAAAGAATGATCCCTTATACAATGCAATTAGTAGCAGGTTGCAAATTGTGGTTGAGGAGAATGATTTAAGCCCAATGTATACATTGGTTTACAATAAAGAAACAGATGGATTTGTTTATGGCATTCGGTCTGATGATTTTGTTGACTATAAAAACAGCTATAAACAGCCTCCTAATGAGTTGCGAGAAAAAATGGAGACAGGTGGTGTTATACCAATGTACGAGTCCGAAAATGGCTCGTGGTTATCTTCTTTTTATCCAATAAAGAATAGTAAAGGAGAAGTTGTTGCGGTTTTAGAGGCGGATATTGAGTTCTCTAAATTTAAAACTTTGGTTAATGACCGGTTTTTTAAAGAGTTATTAATTGCATTAGGAGTAATAATTGTTCTTGCCTTGTTTTTAATTCCGTATGCGCGCAAAGTTTTAAATGCGGATGAGGTTCAGCGAAAATTAACACTTTCGCAAAAGCTATTAATAGAATCGAAGAATAGAGATATAATGGATTCAATTCGTTATGCATTGAAGATTCAAACAGCCATGCTTCCGCCAAAAAGTTCATTTAAAGACAATGGAGTTGATGGTTTTATTTTACATCAGGCGAAGGATGTTGTTGCAGGGGATTTTTATTGGATAGAGCGGCACGGAGACGAATTGTTTTTTGCAGTGGCAGATTGTACAGGTCATGGAGTGCCAGGCGCAATATTGAGTTTGTTATGTTCCAATGCTCTGAATCGTGCTGTAGATGTGATGCAATTGCGTGATACTGGTGAGATTTTGG
>CAKZPK010000410.1 GCA_937139035.1 uncultured Crocinitomix sp.
ATGTATATGATACTGAACACCTCGATCAGCTTATTTTAAAATTTGAGCAAATTGACGGTGTAAAAGCTGTAGAGCGGATTTAAGATTAATAAATCGGGGGATTTATTCGATATTTTTGCAAAATTGCAGGAGTCGCAGTGCAGTAATTAGATAATATGGTTAAAATTGGTTAACTTTAAACTCCCTAATATTCCGAGATGGAAAAAGAGCAGTTACAAGAAAAGGTTAAAGACATTTTTTGCGATTTCTTAGAGCAAAAAGGTCATAGAAAAACCCCAGAACGGTTTGCTATTTTGGCCGAAATATATGCACAAAAAGGTCATTTCGACATTGAGTCACTCTATGTCAAAATGAAAAACAAGAACTATCGCGTTAGCCGTGCAACACTTTACAACACCATTGAACTATTGTTAAGTTCCGATTTGGTGCGCAAGCATCAGTTTGGAAATAACATTGCTCAGTTTGAAAAATCGCATGGATTCCAACAACATGACCATATCATCTGTACAGACACAGGTGATGTAATTGAATTCTGTGATCCGCGAATTGAAAAAATAAAAGCAACTGTTGAAGAACTATTCAACATTAAAGTTCACCACCATTCTTTATACTTTTATGGTGAACGAATAGATAATAAAAGTAAAAAGTAGATATGAGCTTAACTTTATCGCAGGCAACCCATAAAAATTGCAGTGAAATTCTAGTTGAAGGTTCGGGATTATCTGAAATTGATTTTGAAGAACTACTCGTAATTGTTGATTCAGAAATCAATAATTCACAGCCAAATTTGATTTTAAACCTTGAAAAGGTTAAAATCTTAAATAGTCTAGGCATAAATACCTTGATAAAAATTTTTACAAAATGCAGAAATAACGGGGGTGACATGTACATTGTTAATATCTCGCAGAAAATTAATCAAGTACTTTTGCTTACTAAGTTAAATACAGTTCTTAATATTGCAAACTCAACTGCTGAGGCAGAGGAAAATTTTAATTTGATTTAAAAGAAATTTCAAAATCAAAGAGACTTCCGTTTCAATTTGGATTCACCAAAAGAAACGGTGTTTTTTTTTTATTTCTTAATTAGCTAATAAAGAAAGACAAATGAATAAAGTGGATGTTTTATTGGGATTACAGTGGGGTGACGAAGGCAAAGGAAAAATTGTTGACGTTGTTACACCAAACTACGATATAATCGCAAGATTTCAAGGAGGACCAAATGCTGGCCATACCCTAATTTTTGATGACAAAAAATATGTGTTGCACACAATTCCATCTGGAATTTTTAGAGACAATACAATTAACGTTATTGGAAATGGTGTAGTTATTGATCCAATCATAATTAAGGATGAAATTGATAAGTTAGAGGCAATCGGAATTGATGTTACTTCTAAATTGTTAATCTCAAAAAAGGCACACCTTATTGTTCCTACTCACAAAATATTGGATAAATATTCTGAAGAGCAAAAAGGAAAAAACAAAATTGGTTCTACATTAAAAGGTATTGGTCCAACTTACATGGACAAAACGGGTAGAAACGGTTTAAGAATGGGTGATTCTTTATCAGCCAATTTTAAAGATAAATACGCGGCTTTACAAGAAAAGCACCGAGCTATTTTAGGTGATTATGATTATGCTGAATTATTGGCTGAGTTAGAAACTAAGTGGTTTGAGGCAATGGAGTTCATGTCTAAATTCACTTTGATTGATAGCGAACATTACATCAACAATGCTTTGAAAAATGGACAAACAGTTTTAGCAGAAGGCGCACAAGGTACTATGCTAGATGTTGATTTTGGAACTTACCCATTTGTAACTTCTTCAAACACTATTACTGCTGGCACTTGTACTGGACTAGGTGTTGCACCCAACAGAATTGGTGAAGTAATTGGTATTTTCAAAGCTTATTGCACACGTGTTGGTAGCGGACCTTTCCCTTCTGAATTAGATAATGAAGTTGGAGAAAACATTCGTGAAATTGGACACGAATATGGTGCGACTACAGGACGTGACAGAAGATGTGGATGGATTGATTTACCAGCGTTGAAATATGCTATTATGGTAAATGGAGCAACGCAACTTTCAATGATGAAAGCTGATGTATTAGATAGCTTTGAAGAAATTCAAGTTTGTACTCATTATGAAATTGATGGTGAAAAATTTGACTACTTCCCATACGATATTAATTCTTTGAACGTTACTCCTGTTTACGAAAGTGTAAAAGGGTGGAATAAAGACTTAACTGGAATGCGTGATATGAAAGATGCGCCACAAGCATTTTTAGACTATATCACCTATTTGGAACGAGAATTGCAAACACCTATATCAATAGTGTCCGTAGGACCTGATAGAGAGCAAACGATTATTAGAAAGTAACTTGTTTACAAAAACAAACATATTGATAACGGCGCTTTTAATAAGCGCCGTTTTTTTTCCACATACCAACTGGAGCCAAAACGAAAATATTCGACTGGTTTTTGCTGAGGATGTTGTCAATTCTGTTGTTCATAAAAATACAACTGTAGCAAAGGGACATGTTGAATTTAAACATGGAAACACACGGTTGTTTTGTGACTCAGCTCTTTATTTTCAAGATCTAAATATTGTACACTCATACGGTGATGTACAAATCAACCAAGGGGATACAGTTAATTTATTTTGTGACTCTTTGATTTATAATGGTAACACCAACAAATCAAAATTACTAAGCAATGTTCGGTTTCGCGATAGTGAATACATCATGATAACTGATTCTTTGCTTTATGACGGAAATAAATCCATTGGATCTTATACAAATCATGCAAAAATTACAAGTATTAACTCTGATCTAAAACTGACCTCAGTTAAAGGTTATTATTATTCAACATCAAAAACATTCTTCTTTAAAGACAGTGTCCATATTGAGGATACTAAATATGAATTGTTTGCGGACACATTAGAATTTCGTACAATACCTTCAAGTGCACATTTTCATGGTCCCACAACCATCCTTTTTGATTCATCAACGGTAGAATGCAATAGAGGGATTTATTTCTCTAAAGAAGAACGCGTGCAACTCTGGAACGGAGCAACGCTTAATGAACCTGGGCGCTCTTTTTACGCTGACAGTTTATTATTCAATCAAAAAACTGATTTTGGTGAAGGTTTTTGCAATGTTGTTATGTACGATACCACCGAACAGGTAAAGTTTTTATCAGACTATTTATTAAAAAAGCCAAAAAATACCGAGCTTATTCTAAAAGATAACGCCCGCATTTTTCAATATTCTGAAACAGACACGCTTTACCTTGCCGCAGATACTATTACTTATTATCAAGATACAATTACAGATGCTAAGCAATCAATTTTTGAAAACAACGTAGCAATTATCAATGGGGATAATTTTATTAGATGTGACTCGGCTTATTTTAGTGAAACAGACTCTATTTTAAAACTGCACAAAGATCCTATTATTTGGAACGGAGACATGCAACTATTTGCAGATTCCGTTTTAACAACCTATTACGATAACGAATTTCATAAAATGTACATGCATCAGAATGCTATGCTTATTTCTATGCACGAAAATGACACCATTCATTACGACCAAATGAAAGGAAAGCTAATGATAGCAAGCTTAGACTCTAGTAAGATAAAACAAATTAGAATTGAGCAAAATGCCCAAAGTTTGTACTATGCCGAAGAAACTAAAACCGACTCTGCAGGAATTGAATTTAAAACATTAAAAGGCATGGACAGGAAAGATTGTAGTGAAATTATATTTCGTTTTTTAAACGGAGAAATACAACGTGTCACTTTTATAGATAATCCAACAAGTACGTTTTATCCCATGAATCAAATTCCACAAAAAGAACTCTTTTTCAAAGGATTCTCATGGGAAATTGACCGAAAACCCGATAGTCCTTTTGAGGAATAATTTTATCTTTAGGTTTTAGAACAACTGATTAAAAAGTAATATGAAGGGAAAATTAATTGGCATTGGAGCAATCACATCAATTCTTGCATTGGTTATTATTGCTACTATTATTGCCATGAAAGGTGAATTTTTCTCAGCCTTTAATTTTCAATTGCTTCTTTTTGTACTCACCGTATCGATTGTTTTATCTGGTAGTTATTTGCTCAATGCACATAGCCCACAAACCAATCCTAAAATTAAAGTAGGCATAGGTGCAATAGGAGGTTTATTAATTGTTTTTTCAGGCCTTGTCAGTTTTAACATCATTCCTGTTTTAACAACCTACAACTGGTTAATTGCACTTGGAATACTCTACATTTTATTGGTTCAACTACAACTTATGCAATGGGGTAATTCTCCTTCAATCATTTCTAAAATTTGTGCGTTTATAGTTATTCTAGCCAATTTGTTTTTATTGATCTTTTTCATAGCACAATGGCGCTACTCAGGCATTTCCATTGCAATTGATATTGCAGTAATTACTACAATAACAGCCTTCTTTATTGGTGTTATTGCGAATAAGAAAGTTGTAGAAACAGCTTAATCAATCCTAATCCATTAACAAAACAGCATTAATAAGTACCTGAACAGCACTGTCTACAGTGCGACCGAATAGCGTAA
>CAKZPK010000411.1 GCA_937139035.1 uncultured Crocinitomix sp.
ATTTTACCGGACAAAGCATAAGGGATTCCACAAGTGGCATAACTAATGTTAGAGGACTTTTCAAAAAGAAGTATCTCAATATCTTCATTTTCTCGTCTAGCTTTAGCGGCTGCTGAAGGTCCAGCTGACAATCCGCCAATTATTATAATTCTCTTTTTCATTTGTTCATCTTTGAACACAAAATTACCTGTTTTGCACCCCATCAAATGAAACAATTGTTACACCCAGAAATATATATTTCAGTATATATTTAAAACTGAACCTAAATAAGTCTTTATTGCTTTATGATAGGTACGAAAAAGGAATGAAAGAAGCTTAATTATTTTAGATTTATCGTGTTGTGCACCTCAGAGGTTACAAATTTAATTCACTCAGTTTGAAAAAAAATTCCCCTGTGCCTTATACGTTTCCTCATTTGGAAATTCAGCTCATTTTTGATTTAAAAATGAACTCAAATAACATTTTCAATCATGTTATCGTAAAGCACAGGGGAATTTGATAAATGACGCTGAAATTTAAAGCATCATCAAAATCTTACTAATCAAGCTTAATTGCTTATTGTGAATGGTGTTGGGTAAATTGCTGCGCAATCAAAACTTATAGAACCACTCCATCCGCCTGGACCGTATGACAATTCACCTTGAAGGCAAAACAATAAAAGATATTGCCAAATTGGAGCATCACCATCTCCCTCCATAACGATAGTAGAATATGCATCTCCTTCTTCATTATAAAAGCTTAAATAAACATCTTCTCCTGGATCTAATGCAGGATATAAAACGCTAATTTCCTTCATCTCTTCCGGACTTGTTTCAAATGTTAATTCTGAAACCATCTCACCTGCTTCCGTCGCAATGTACGTAGTTGAATTCTTTTCTGTTTTTATTAAAACCTCATATTCACTTTCTCTTTCCCCTCTTCTATTATTTTGTACAACTTCAATTTCAGCATCTTCTACTTTTTCTACCTCATTTTTATCACAACTAACAAAGGCCATTGAAAACACAGACAGGATTAAAACTATTTTTTTCATTTTATAAAATTTATTTATTTTTCGCCTTGACTTTTTTAAAGAGTTAGTCAACACTTCACATGCGGTTATAGAACAAATATCCTTAACAAACTCTGGTTAATATTCTGAATTTGATGAACAGTAAACTTTCATTTTTTGGAAAAGAAAATCATTGGGTATTCTTAACCAAGCTGTTTATTTATGCTATTCAAATTTCACTCAACACATATATAATAGGTTGTTTATATATTGTTTTGTTCCGCTAACTTAGCTGCTTGTAAAGGAAGAAACAAGGGTGTTTTAAGGAAGTGAAGGGTTGATTCAATTAACGATCGACTTGATTCAATTTGAGGTTTTGACTATGGATCAAATTTGATCTAAAAAGTCTTTTCGGCGGTTTTTAGAAATCGGAACGGTGTCTCCATTTGATAATTCTATTGATCCATCATTTTGATAACTTCTAACATGGTCAATATTGATCAAATGTGATTTATGAACTTGAAAGAAGGCATGATTTTCTAATAATGTTCTGAATTTCCCAATATTATATGAACTTAAAATCGAGGATTCATTTTGGAGTACAATTTTTGTGTATCCATCCGTCCCTTCTAGCCTAAGTATATCCTTTGCTTTATAAAAACTTAGACCATTTTGGGATGGTATTCTTATGAGGTTATTTTTTTCAGAAAGATGCGTAAGTAAATAGGCGTTTTTTTTGAGCGCTATTTTTTTGTTAATATTATGAATGGCATTCTGAACGGCCAACTGAAGGTCATCATTGTCTATTGGTTTTACAACATAACCTATCGCGCAATGTTTAATCGCTTCAATGGCATAATCATTATGTGCTGTCACAAAAATGAGTTCGAAACTAGGCGTACTAATAGCTGATAACACGTCAAAGCCTGACATTTTAGGCATGTTAATATCTATAAAAACCAAGTCTGGTTTTAAAAGCTCAATTTGTTCAATCCCTTCTTTAGGAGATTGCGTTTTAAAAACAATTTGTATTGAAGGAAAATACTTTTTCACTTTATTTTCAAGCATTTTTAATGCTTTTTCTTCATCATCAATAATTATTGCGTGAATCATGTTTTTTGAATACTGAGTGTTATTAACGTACCTGGGTAAACTGGATCTGGGTGTGCATTTGAAATGGTATACGAAATAAACCATTCCTTATTGCTATTTAAAAGTTCAATACGTTCTTTAAAAATAAGTGTTGACTTGGAATTATGCGTAGGTAACTGTGTTTTTTTCAAAGCCTTTGACTGTTCCATTCCAATACCATCATCTTCAATTGAAACTTCGTAGGAAAGTGTATCAATTGCCTTAAAGGATATTTTCACTGATCCGCTGGTCTCTTTGTTGAAAATACCATGATTAATTGCATTCTCTACAAGTGGCTGAAGAATCATTGTTGGAATAAAAACGTTTTTTCGAGAGAGTTCACTATCAACAGTTATGTTATAGTTCAATCTATCAGCAAAGCGCATTTGCTCTAAATCCAAATAGTTTTGCAATAGTTTGACCTCTTGCTCTAATGGAATTTGGCTCAAATCAGATAAATCAAAGAATTGACGAATTAGTTTTGAAAACTTCACTAAATATCCCTCTGACAGATCATTTTGATTTTCACTAATATAATATTGAATTGCATTTAATGAATTAAAAACAAAATGTGGGTTCATCTGCGAACGGAGCGCTTCTAACTTAAAATCAGAAAGCTGCTTTTGACGCTTAATCCTTTTATTTGATTGATTGACAATATACTTGCGGTAGCCAAGGAAACTTAGAAAAATAGAGAGTAAAACTAAAACCGCTACAGTCACTTTAAAAAGCATAGTTTGAAACCATCTTGGCCGAATATTAATAGTAATTGTTTTTGTTAGCTCATAATTTCGGTCCTCTACTTTAAACCTCAACTTATATTCACCAACTTCTAAATTTCTAAGATTGATTTTCCCCCCTGCTGTTTCAATATATTCATTTGATATAGGTGCTAAGCAGTAACTATACTTTAAGTTATTTGTAATCGCGTAATAAATGGCCGAGTAATTAATTTCAAGAGAATTATTGTTCGCATGTAGCACATCCACAATGGTATCATCAATTTTACCATTATTCCACTTTATCCCTTGTAAATAAATCGACCTTAAATGATTGTTTTTCGTTCCATATTTCAAGACAGATAGTCCTTTATTTGTACCGATATAAATAGAGTCTTGATAGATTAAAAGATCGTTAATAAGATTACTCCTTAATCCGTCATTCACAGTGTAGACATATTTAAGCACAAGACTATCATTTTCGAATTGCATCAAATAAGCCCCCTCATTCGTTGCCGCCAAAACCACTGAATCACCCTGAATAGTTAACCTTTCTATAATTAGTTTTTCATCTATTGTTTTTTCAACCTTATCATCTCTGTATTGGAAAATACCAAAACCGTCTGTTCCTATAATTAAACGATCATTTACTATATCAATTGCCGTTACGGGCTTATCAAAACCAACACTGTGTTCAACTAATCCCTTTTCAGATAAAAAATACAAACCGTCATATGTTCCAATAAAAATGGTGTCTCTATAATTCACCACACCCGATATAGGTATTGGAAATGTTTGTATTGTATTAAAAGCTGTATCAACCTCAGACGTAGTTCGGGCTTCATTAATAAAGAAGCGTCCATTTTCTTCAAAAAAGTTTTTAGCAGGATGCTCTAGAGGTTTCTCCCATATTGGGCTGTCTGTCTTATCCCTTTTTTTTATGCTATAATTGAAGGTCCATAAGGTTGAATCATGAGCATACAAATCATATAATTGAGGGATTACTGCTGATGTTTCTAACTGACCATTCTTAACGGAATTAAGACGCTTACGATTGGAGATAAAATAAACAGCATTATTAAAAAGCGTTAGCCGTGTAACTGATGAATTTTCACTATAAGTAGAAACCGTTTGATATGTTGAAGGGCAAAAATACACGCCTTTTGGAAAATTTAAATACCATGCATTTCCCGCCTGATCTGACATGGCATTTGTGTATGATTCCAAATTTGGCAAATTGGGTACAACTTTAAGTTGAAAATTTGAATCTAACAATGCTAAAAAACTGTCTCCTGAGACCTGAAATGCGCCATTCAAATAATGAAGTCCTATCTCACTATTTGACTTTATGTTATAAGGAGTTAGATCAATTTCTTGGCATTTTCTGGTTGCCAAATCAACTATTAGCAAACCGTCTTTGTTTAACGAAAACAATAAGTTTTCAGGATAAAGTTCAAAATATTTATGGACTGAAGTCTCGTACAAAAAATGAACTTCATTCAGCGCATTTATAGTAAATAATGAATCATTTTTATTATAAATTCTCCTTACCAATTCATGGTCCAAAAACTGAACTTCCCCACCTTTGTTTTGAGGATCTTTGACAACTTTCCACTCCTCTTTTCTTAAAACTGTTAGTTCATTATTTGAATCAAGTATTTTCAACTCATTTTTTTCTTGAACTACTCGACGATCCCATAAATAGTTCGTGTTTAAATTTTCATGAAAAAAATTGTAAACGCTATCCTTATAAATATAGCCTTGCTCATTCCTGTAATTAAAGAACCAAACCCGATTATCATCCGTTATTCGGATATTAAAGACATCATTTGTAGGCAAACCATCTTTGGTTGTATACACACGTGTATTTATTCCATCATATTTTATAATTCCTTTGTCAGATATTATCCAAACAAAGCCATCATGGTCTTGTGTAATGCGATAGAGCCGTTCGGTTGGGAGTTCATTTTGTTCGAATAATTGCACCTGACTATACCCACTATAGCTACAAATCAGTATAAACAATAATAAAAGTGAATGGGTCATTTTCATTTTTATTTTTTTGACTCGGCAAAGATAATGATATTAAACAATAAATAGCCTGAAACTATTGTTTGAGATATGCAGTTTTAATAATCATTATAACGTAAATGAAGTTGACAATAAAAGATAAAAAAATGGAGTTCAACAATTAAGATCGGCGTTTAAAATTGCTAATACCATCTATCTGAATCATATTCGAACTCTCCCACCATGATTATTTCTTTCCACAATACTTAATTCGTTGATTGAGAAAGGTGAAACCTATTATCACCCTCAAATGAGGAAAGAGGTTAAGAAAACATTAATTTGCAAATTCTATCGATTCATTTAAAACGTAAGATTAAACCCAAGCCCATGCTGATTTATTCCAAAAGTAAGTTCTAAAGGTGTTTTACGAGACGCACTTAAATTGAGTCCTGAATTATAAGAATCTACAGATTTTTGGAGTTGGCTTTTGGATCTAACATTTAACACTATTCCTCCGGTTAATAATCCTAATCCAACACCAAACATAATTTTAGGAATCTTTTGCGAGACCAAAAAATATCCTACAGTATACCCCAAAGGGAAAGAGCTTAATCCGAATAGAACATTTGAAAAAATATAAGAATCAGTTGCAGATTCTAAATGCTTAAACGCATCTTTATTCGGTCGCATGGTAGATGCTAAATCAGCTTTGTTCAATAATTCACCATTTTGAAATACGCGCCTACTCTGTCTATCCAATGCTAACGAATCCTGCGCATTTAAGTTTATTGTTAAGAATGTAATTAAAATGAGTCCAATAAGTTTTGACATTTAATAGAGTTTTGACATAAAAATACATTTTTTAATTTATCGTCAATTATTGAATTTCGCATATACAATTATTTATTTGCGTTTTTCGCAAAAGCTCTATTCAGATTGAAAATGTTGGGCACACAGAACTCTATGATTTAAGCGGCGTAACAACCAAATTACTTCCATTTCCAGACCTTCGGTTAAAAATGGAAAACCTTTTTTATTGTAATTCACCACAGAAGGAAAACCCGTGATCGCTTTTTTTGAAACAGAAATGTTTATTGATGATTTTGACTCTTTAAAACCTTAAGTTTTAAACATAATGCGGATTAATAACCCACATTATGTTTAAACTATTAGTTAATCGGTCCAATTATAACTGGAGGTTAACGTTTTTACTAAAATTTATACTTCAAGAAAACAGAGAAATTTCTTCCTGGTTCAGTAATTCTTGTCTTTGTAAACTCACTTAAATTTTGAAAAGAAAAGTTCATATGATCACTATAATAAGTATCTAGTAGATTAATGACACCTATCCCTACAGACATATTTTTAATTGGGTATGCACCAATCCGTATGTCCAGCGTTTCATATCCAGCACTT
>CAKZPK010000412.1 GCA_937139035.1 uncultured Crocinitomix sp.
AGCACCAATTCCATCTCCACTTGGATTAGGCGGCGCCCAGAAATAACCTATTTCGTCATATTCACCTTGGTAGTTAATAACATCAACAACCTCAACATATCCAGTTTCAATTCCATAACATAATGGTTGCGTAATATCTAATGTAGCATCCAATTCACCTGGTTGATCTAAGAAGAATTCTGTAGATGCAGTACATCCATTTTGATCTTCTACTGTAATTGAATAGGTTCCTGTAGGGATCGTATTAATAGTGTTTGAATTATCAACATTTAAAACGTTTCCATCTGCATCAGTCATAGTGTAAGTTTCTCCACCATTACCACCTTCAGTGTTAACTGTGATAGATCCATCAGAAAAACCAAAACAACTTGGTTGATTCCAAATCAGTTCCAATGTTAATTCTTCTGGCTCAAAGATTTCAAATGAATGTGACCATGCACAACCTTCTTCATCCGTAACTACAACAGTGTAAGTTCCGCCAGATAATCCATCTTGCTCACTTGATCCATCAACAGGTACATCAGTGTCAACATCAACTACTCCTCCTAGGTTTGTCCAAGTAACGTCATATGGTGGTGTAATACCTCCAGAGATATCGAATACATAAGCTCCGCCATCCATGTCACCATGACAAGTTACATTTCTTAAACTATCAACAGCCCAAGTTGCAATTACTTCATTCTCTCCAAGTCCAACAGGAACAATAGTATCAATCATACAACCATTTTCATCTGTTACAATAAGGATGTAATCAATTCCTCCAGCCAAGTCTGTAAATACACCACTTGGAACAGGTCCAGCATAACCAACTAATTCATATGACCAAGCCGGGTTATCAGGATCAACAGTGATTGAACCTAATGTTGCATCTGGAATACCAGGACAATCAATAGCATCAATTACTGTAATGTCGTCTAAAACAACTTCTCCAAATTCAATTTTTACTGAATCTGTTACAGTGAAACATCCGTCATATACTGAAAGGTAATACCATCCTTCTGCAGCAGGTTCAGTTGTGATGTCTTCAACTGTTTCACCAGTCGGATCCCATTCATAAGTTATTTCATCCACATCATACGGGTCATGAACCGTTGCATCAATATCAATTTCTTGATCAGGACAAATAATAAACAAGTCTTCATTAAATGTTAAATACATATCTGAGGCCGGATCCAAGGTGACGTTTATCGTGCCCGAGGCGGTTTCACCACAGACATCTGTTATTTCAACGGTGTAAGTTGTGGTTCCAATAATATCGCCTGGTACCCATTCATCCATGTCGGTTTCGCCTGTGCTCCATAATATGTCAAGTTCCGGTACACCATCTGTCTCAAAGGTGAGTAACAAGGAATCTTCCGCACATTCAATCGTAATGTCTTCTGTGGTTATCTCTATTTCATACGGATCAATAATTTCTATTGTAGCCGTGGTCTCAATTGTATCTCCACATTCGTTAATGATTTCAACAGTAATTGTTACATCTTCACTTCCTTCAGTTAATCCATCATCACCAGGAATGATGTACATTTTTACAGTATCTTCTCCTTCAGGGAAGAAAACTGATTCATCTAATAGGTCATAATCCGTTCCATTGATTGCAGTACCAGAAATTTCAAAGTCAACCCATAAGTCAACTGTATCTGCATCTTCAGGACGAATAAAGCAAACTTCTGCAGTATCACATCCTTCAATTAAAGCGTCTTCTCCTAAAACTGAAGCAATCTCTACAGAAATTCCGTTAGATGAAAATGAACTAGCCTCTAAGAATACACCAGAATCTAAAGACATATCTCCAGCATCTCCAATGGCCATTTTAATATGATAAGTTTCACCACAAACTACTTCTGCCCGAGCATACATTACAACAGTGTGTGCATCATATTGGATGTCACCGCCACCTGTATTATCTACTAAGAACTCACAGTTCATGCAAGGTCCTGTATTTGACGGTCCATTATTTAAGTTGTTCATGGTAACGGGTAAAGCCGTACCAGGAATAATAGCTAAGTTCTCTCCTCCAAACTCATAAGGTCCTGCAAAACCAGGTCCACTAATAAAGAATCCAAAAACATCATTAAAAGAAGACGTTGAGTATTCGTGATATTCTTCTGAAGCAAATACGTATGAAAATACAATTGAATCTCCAGAAGGAACAAAATCAAATTCCAAAATAGCCTCGTTATTAATGGTTGTTGTTCCAATCGCATCCAAATCAGTATCGTCTGGATCAACAGCTACACCATCATTATCAGTTGCAGAACCAGAATCATTTGGTCCTTCAGCTAAACTGACATTTCCTGTTGCTAAGATTACTCCTTCTGTAATAGGAAAGGTAGTTCCTGTTGCGTCAAAATATCCTGCCTGAGCTTGAACTGCTCCGGCTAATGGCACCGAGTGGTTAAATTCAACATTTGAAATAATTACACCTGCACCAACAAGAACGTCATTGACTAGTTCTTCAGGAGTTTGTGTATTTGTAACTGTGATTTGAGCGCTTGCTATTGTTGAGAAAAATAGCGTTAACATCCAAAAACCAACTTTCAATTTATTCATACTTTTAAGAATTATTATATCTAATAGACTTATGTTTGGGGAAAATCGTTGCACAAAGTTGCATTTTTTTTTGTGATCTCAATTATTAATCTCTCACAAACTATTGCTAACTTTGCAATCCAATCTATTAATTCATACATGATAAATCAATACATACAAGAGAATAAAGAACGCTTTTTAAGCGAGTTGATGGATTTGTTAAAAATACCTTCGGTAAGTGCAGATCCAAAGTTTAATGATGACGTAAAAGCGACTGCTGAGTTTTTGAAAAAACGTTTTACTGAGTTAGGTGTAGATCGTGTTGATATAATCGAAACTAAAGGACATCCAGTTGTTTATGCAGAAAAGATTATTGACGCTAGCTTGCCAACAGTCTTAGTATATGGTCATTATGATGTTCAACCAGCTGATCCAATTGAGTTATGGCATTCCGGACCGTTTGAACCTGTAATTAAAAAAACAGAGATTCACCCAGAAGGTGCAATCTTTGCTCGTGGAGCATGTGATGATAAAGGACAGATGTATATGCATTTAAAGGCCTTTGAAGCTATGCTTAAAACAGATTCTCTATCTTGTAATGCTAAGTTTATTATTGAAGGGGAAGAAGAAGTAGGTTCTGAGAATTTAGAAACATTTATTTCTGAATTTAAAGAAATGTTAACAGCTGATGTAATCCTTGTATCTGATACAGGAATGATTGCAAATGATGTTCCTTCAATTACTTCTGGATTAAGAGGGTTGAGTTATGTAGAGGTTGAGGTAGTAGGGCCGAATAGAGATTTACATTCTGGATTATATGGAGGGGCTGTAGCGAATCCAATTAATATATTGGCTGATATGATTGCTTCGTTGCAAGATGAAAACAAGCATATTACTATTCCTGGATTTTATGATGATGTTTTGGAATGTTCTAGTGATGAGCGTGCTGAAATGGCAAAGGCTCCTTTTTCTGAGGAAGCATATTGCAAAGCATTAGATATTGCAGAAACTGATGGTGAAAAAGGTTTTTCTACTTTAGAGCGAGCTACTATTCGTCCAACTTTAGATGTGAATGGTATTTGGGGAGGATATATTGGTGAAGGTGCTAAGACGGTATTACCGTCTAAAGCAAATGCGAAAATATCAATGCGCCTAGTTCCTAATCAAGATCCTGAAAAAATTACAGCATTGTTCCAAAAGCACTTTGAAAGCATTGCTCCAGAAAGCGTAAAGGTAAGTGTTACTCCTCATCACGGTGGAGAGCCTGCCTTAACTCCTGTTGATTCTTTAGAATATAAAGCAGCCAGTTTAGCAATGGAGGAAAGTTTTGGTAAAAAACCAATCCCAGTAAGAAGTGGTGGTTCAATTCCAATTATTTCTATGTTTGAAAAAGTATTAGGCTTGAAAACAATTTTATTAGGGTTTGGTTTAGATTCTGACGCGATTCATTCACCTAATGAGCATTACGGTCTATACAATTACTATAAAGGAATTGAGACTATTCCTCTTTTTTATAAACACTACGCTGCAATTAAAAAGTAATGAAAAACTTAATTCTCCTTTGCTCCCTTTGTTTTGGATTAACTGCTAATGCGAGTTTTCTCTATAAAGATTTGGAGTTCTTATCTATGGAGAATTTTTCAATTGAACGAGTGAATGGAAATATTCATGTCGGTTTTGACTATGTGATTAAAAATCCCAATTGGTATGGGATAGTAATCAAACCAAGTTCGTTAAAGTTGACTGTTGCAGAAGTGGATTGTGGTTGGGTTCAAATTGAAAAATCAATAAAGATAAAGCGTAAATCTGAGGCTGGTTATCCATTCGTTTTAATTGGGGATGGTTCAAAGTTTGTAAAGAGTGGTTTTTCGTCCATTTGGTTTTTAATTACAGGTAATGGGGTTGATTTTAACTTAAAGGGAAAACTGAAAGCAGGAATTGCCTTTTTTACTAAAAAATGGCCTATGGATTACACCTACACCATGAACTTTGAAGAGTTTTTGTCGCTTTTCTAATAAACCGTGTTGATATCTTTCCTTTGCTGCTTTTAAGCAAATAAAATTATTGCGTAATTTTATTTTTGTAGAGTTATTGTCTCTACTGATAAAGTGATGTTGTAATAATTGTCTGATGAAAAAAAAAGTCGCAGTAATCTACGGAGGTTATTCTTCCGAGTATAAAATTTCAGAAAAAAGTGCTCGTGTCATCTTTGAACATATCGATCGTGGTTTGTATGAGCCATTTATGGTTGAGATAACAAAAGAAAGTTGGCATGTTAATACTAAAGGTGGTGGAGTATCTCCTATCGATAAAAATAAGTTTACTTTTTTAACAGATGGAGTAGAGTCAGCTTTTGATGTTGCCTTTATTACAATTCATGGCACTCCAGGAGAGGATGGTAAATTGCAATCATATTTTGATATGATTGGATTGAAATACATAAATTCTGGTCCGTTTGGGTCTGCATTAACTTTTAATAAGTGGGCTTGTAATAGTTTTTTACGTGCTTTTGGAATTGCAACTGCTAAAGCCATTTTAATCCGTAAAGGAGAATCTCCAAGTACATTTGAAATTGCTGATGAAATAGGTTTTCCGTGTTTTATTAAACCAAATGGAGCAGGTTCAAGTTTCGGAATTTCAAAAGTGAACACACTAATGGAGATGCCTAATGCCATTGCCAAGGCTTTTGAAGAAGATGAAGAAGTGGTGGTAGAAGGTTTTATTGCAGGAAGAGAAATTACATGCGGTTTGTATTATAATGGAACCGAAATTGTTCCATTTCCTCCTACAGAAATTGTTACTGCAAATGATTTTTTTGATTACGAGGCTAAATATGATGGAGCATCTGATGAGATTACTCCAGCGGATATTGACGCAGAATTAACAATGTTGATTCAAAATACTTCAAAATCAATTTACCGTAGATTAGGTTTAAAAGGCATTGCTCGAATTGATTTTATGGTTACAGAGGATAGAACTCCATATCTGATAGAAGTTAATACCACACCAGGTATGTCAGAGGAGAGTATCGTTCCTCAACAAGTAGTGGCTGCTGGCCAAGAACTTAAAACTGTTTTGTCTCAAGTGATTGAATCTAATTGATTCTGTGCGTACATAGTAAAATTCAATTTTTATTCTAACTTTGGCGCTATGAAGAAGTTAGCTGTGTTCTTAGTTGGATTAATTCTTACATCCAACATATTTGCTCAAGAATTAAACCCGAACCGATATCGTGAAAGTATTTTTACAGATGTTTTAAGTATTACAAATGTTAAGTATGGAGAAGCTCCTCAATGGGTTTGGCCATATTGGGATGTTGATTTAGAGTTAGATGTTTATGTGCCAGATGGGGATTTAAACCCTAAACGCCCACTAATCATTTTTGCGCATTCAGGAGGTTTTTTAATTGGGTCAAAAGATGTTGACAATATGGTCGCTATTTGTGATTCTTTTTCTAGGAAAGGTTATGTAACCGCATCTATTGATTATAGAAAAGGTTTTGATCCTTTAGATGGTGAAAGTGCGGAAAGAGCAGTTTATAGAGGAATTCAAGATGGTAAGGCAGCCGTGCGTTATTTCAAAGAAAATGCAAGTTTATATGATGTTGATACCAGTGAAATCTTTTTCGGTGGAATGTCTGCAGGTGGTTTTATTTCACTCCATGTAGGTTATATGGATAAAGAGTCTGAACGACTTGAAAGTACATATGGCGGCGGTTTAGTAAATGATTTGGAGTGTTTGGATTGTGCAGGAAATGACTTTCCACATTCATCAAGTGTTAAAGCAGTTATAGATTGCTGGGGAGCAGTAGGAGATACTACAATTATTGAGTCTGGAGATGTGCCGCTCATGATTATGCATGGGGAAAATGATGAAACAGTTCCTTTTGTATACGGGCCTCCTTTTGGGCTGTTTACCTTGCCTGATTCTTATGGAGGTCAACCAATATCTGAACGTGCAGCAAGTTTAGGAATGGATTACGAAATTTATACTTCTACTGGCCCTTTACATATGTTAGATGGTTCCGATAATGGGGATTGGACAGATGATTCTCCTAATTCGTTTTGGAGTGATACTTTATTGCCAAGAATTGAAGATTTTTTATTCCGTTTAATAAAACCTACAACAGTTCAAATGTCGGATGATGTGACGGATTTATGTTTTGGAGAATCATTGATGCTAGAGGTGAGCGATTCAGTTGAATCAACTTACATTTGGGATTATGATACTGAATTAATTGATGTTGTTTCTGATGAAGATGCGGCAATGGTGGAGCTAGAATTTAATAATCCTGGTACTTATACAGTAACAGTGGTTGAGTTTAATTGCATTTTAGCAGCTGGAGATACTATTACTTACGAGGTTAATGTCGCAGATGAAATTATAGCAACATTTACTGAGGATATTACGGATATTAATAATGTCGAGTTTACCAATGAGTCGGTTGGAGGAACTAGTTACGAATGGGATTTTGGTGATGGTGAAAGTTCAACAGATTTATCTCCATCTCACTCCTATTCAGAAGATGGAGCTTATGAAGTAACATTAACCGTAACAAATGATTGGGGTTGTACGGAATCATTTACAACAACTGTAAACATTTTTGGAGTGAGTATTAATGAGTATGATTTTGTGGAGGTAGATATTTACCCAAATCCATTCAACAATCAATTTACCATTCAAACTGAGCAAGAATTGTCTCAAATTATGGTGACGGATGTTTACGGAAGAATGGTTTATAATAATAACTTATTCAATTCCGCATCTATTCAAGTGGATGCGAGTTCATGGTCAAACGGAATTTATTTTATTACCATTGAAAATATGAATGGACAATTGGTGACAGAAAAATTAATAAAGAACTAAAAAAACACATCCAACTTTAACTATTTAAAAGGCTCCTGCAAAGGAGTCTTTTTTGTTTTGACATCATTTTTTTATGAAATATAATCCCTAACTTTAAGGCTTGCTTTTAAAGGAAATAAAAGAAAAGACTAAAACGAGTCAGTCCATAAAAAGGACTTGATGAAACAATAATTATAGCGAGATGAAATCATATCAAAATTACGTCTTAGGAGAATGGGTAAGTGGAGAAGGTGTAGAGACAGAATTATTCAATGCAATTACAGGTGAGCAAATAGGAGAATGTTCTTCGGTAGGGTTAAACTACGAAGAAATGATGCACTATGCTAAAGAAAAAGGTGGCCGTGCATTAAGAAAAATGACTTTTCAGGAAAGAGGAGTTATGCTTAAAACCTTGGCTATGTACTTGCTTAAAAATAAGCGAAAGTATTATGAGCTAAGTGCTGCTACAGGTGCAACGAGAGTGGATTCATGGATTGATATTGAAGGAGGAATTGGAAACCTGTTTGCGAATGCTTCGTTAAGACGCCAATTTCCAGACTTACCTTATTATGTAGATGGAGATGCTGTTCCATTGTCAAAAGGAGGTTCTTTTATTGGGCACCATATTATGGTACCAAAAGAAGGAGTTGCAATTCATATCAATGCGTTTAACTTCCCAATTTGGGGAATGTTAGAAAAAATAGCCGTGAATTTTATGGCTGGTGTTCCTGCGATTGTAAAACCGTCAGAATATACCTGCTATTTAACAGAGTTAATGGTACGCGACATTGTTGCTTCTGGAATCTTACCAGAGGGAGCATTACAATTAGTTGTAGGTTTAGGACGTGGAGTGATTGACTTTGCAGGAAGTTCAGATGTGGTAACATTTACTGGTTCAGCGGCAACAGGTAAAGTTTTGTCAGGGCTACCTAATATTCAAAAAGAATCTGTTTCATTCAACTTGGAATGTGATTCATTAAATGCAGCAATTTTGGGTAAAGATGCCGTTCCAGGGACACCTGAATTTGACATTTTTATTAAAGAGGTTCAAAGGGAAATAACCGTAAAAGCCGGGCAAAAATGTACCGCCGTGCGTCGTATTATCGTTCCGGAAGAATTGATGGATGATGTACAAGGAGCATTAGCTGCTCGATTAGCTAAAAATACAATTGGAGATCCAAGCGACAAATCAGTTAGAATGGGTTCTTTAGCAACTAAATTACAGGTTGATCGTGTTCGTGCTAATGTTGAGTTGTTAATGGAAGAGCAGGATATTGTAATTGGTGATTTAGATAATTTTGATGTTGTTGGTGCGGATAAAGAGGCAGGTGCCTTCTTCTCTCCAATCGTATTTAGAAATGAGGATCCTCACAATAAACTAGGAGCGCACAATATTGAGTGCTTTGGACCTGTATCAACCTTAATGCCTTATAAAGATATTGAGGATGCGGTGAATATTGCAAAGCTTGGTAAAGGGTCATTGGTTTCGTCAATTGTTACGGCGGATGATTCAATTGCGACAGACTATGTTTTAAACGCGGCTTCAATGCACGGGCGTATTTTGGTGTTGAATGAAAGATGTGCTAAAGAAAGTACTGGGCACGGTTCACCAATGCCAATGTTAACACACGGTGGGCCTGGTAGAGCAGGTGGCGGTGAAGAAATGGGTGGAATACGTGGTGTATTGCATTATATGCAACGTACAGCAATTCAGGGACACCCACAAACCATTACAGCATTAACAAAGCAATTTCAAATTGGAGCAGATCAACCAGAAGCGAATCCGCATGTGTTTAGACAACACTTTGAAGATTTGAATATTGGTGATACTGTGTTTACACATAAACATACAGTAACAGAGGCAGATATTAGTAATTTTGCCAATGTAAGTGGAGACAATTTTTATGCGCATGTGGATGCAACTTCGTTAGACGGAACAATTTTCGAACAACGTGTTGCTCATGGATATTTCATCCTGTCAAAAGCAGCTGGTTTATTTGTAGAACCTAAAAAAGGACCCGTATTATTGAATTACGGAATTGATGAATGTCGATTTACAAAACCAGTTTATATTGGAACAACTATAGGAGTTCGCTTTACTGTAAAAGAAAAAACAAATCAGGAAAAACGCAACGACGCAGATATCGCAAAAGGAATTGTAAGGTTCTTAGTTGATATTTATGACGAAACTGGCGAAACAGTTGGAGTAGCTACTATCCTAACAATGGTTAAGAAAAGAGATCAAGGTTAGACGTTAGACAAAAGAGGAAAGACAAAAGATTGAAAGTGAACAATAAGATAGCCGGTGTTGTCTTAATTCATAGCGATCTTTCACTAACGATCTCACTCTAA
>CAKZPK010000413.1 GCA_937139035.1 uncultured Crocinitomix sp.
GTTGCATGCGCCCCATAAAACTTGAACGCCCTATTACATTTTTAAGGCTTAACTCTATCAATTCATCATCAAGTGACAATTCTTTACTCAATACCTTTGCCGCTCCGATTGCCGTATGAATATTCCTTTGCTGAAAGGATCCTAACAAATCCGTCTCATAGAACGGCAGATCCCCTTTATGAGCAAAATGAATAGCGCTTGACTTTTCATTAGCAATGGTTTTAAATAAAGGATATAGCTCTTCAACACAGTCGCCAATTACAACTGGAACCTCATCTTTAATTATTCCTGCTTTCTCACTTGCTATTTTTTCAAGTGTATCTCCAAGAAATGAAATATGGTCCATTCCAATGTTCGTTATAACAGAAACCTCAGGGCGAATAACGTTAGTAGAATCTAATCTACCACCCAAACCGGTCTCTATTATAGAGATATCGCAATTCTTGTATGAAAAGGCCTCAAAAGCCAATGCTGTAGTTATTTCGAAAAATGAAGCATTCAATTCCTCAACCACCGCTTTATTTCTATTAAAATAGTCGACTACAAAATCAGCCTCTATTAATTCGCCATTAATTTTAATGCGCTCACGAAAGTCTTTAATGTGCGGACTAGTAAATAGACCAACTTTATAACCATGCGCTTGCAGAATAGCGGATAGGATGTGTGAAACGGAACCTTTACCATTAGTACCAGCAATATGTATGGTTTTTAGTTTCCGAAACGGATTATTGGTTTTCTCCAACAAATTATGAATCCCATCTAAGCCAGGCTTATATGCAGAACCACCTTGTTTCTGATAATTTGGAATTTGTTGAAATAACCAATCGACTATTTCTTGATAAGTCATTATGATTTTATAAACTCAAATCTTTGGTATCCTACTTTTTCAGAAGGAACACCTGGCTTTTTATTATACTTCATTGTTTTAGCCGCTTTTTCAGCTAATCGAATTAAATATTGATTTCCAGTAGTTGATTTTGATTCGTTAAATCGCGTTTTGATCACATTTCCACTTGCATCAACCCAAATGTCTAATGCTACTATCCCTTCTTCTTGTGCATTTGCGTTAAATGAAGGACGCGTAGTTACTTTTCTGTCAGGATTGTAGTTTCCATCTCCATGAGAATTCCCATCTCCGTTCCCTCCTACTCCATCTCCATTACCAAATGCTGTTCCGTTCCCATTTCCTGTTCCACTGCCTCCTCCTGGAAAACCAAAAGTTTCATCCGGTTGTGGTTCACTCTCTGCAGTATTATCTGTTTGAGAACTTCCATTACCACTAGGGACGTAAGTTGACTCTTCTGTCTGCTGTGCTACATCCTGAGTTGATTCCTGAACTTGATCACTTGGATTTGGATCTCCAGGTGCTTCACTATTATCATTTCCTCCAGCAGCTTGAGAACCTTGCTCAATTTCTACATCAGGCAATTCCATCTCAATTACCTCTGGTTCAATTGGCGGATCTGGTTCTTCCAAACTCACCAATAGAAAAAACAAAATCATAAGCATGATAAATACTAAAGACGCATATAGCGCTTTGCGGTGATCCTCTTCTCTAAAATAGTCTAATACCTTCATTCCGCTCTCCTTTCTTTAGTTATTCTTAAACACCAATATTGGTTTCCATTCTTGTGCTTTTGCTAATGCAATAATTTTAAATACAAATTGGTAATCAGCATCCTGGTCACCAGAAATTTTAATCTTGTCATTTCCCGCTAAATCCTCATTCATTTTTTGAATGATCATTGGCTCAATCTCTTCATAAGTATACAAAACATCCTGAGCATCTTGGAAATTATACATATTGTTCATTGTAATTCCTACATGAACCTCAGGTTGATCTGGCGCTGTAACAACATTATCAGATGTTGGTAAGTTCACATCAATCCCAGGAGAAGTCATTGTACTCATGATGATGAAAAAGATCAGCATTAAGAATACAAGGTCAGTCATTGAAGACATTCCTCCTTCAGCTTTTACTCTATTTCTTCTTCCTAAATTCATCTTTCTAGTTTACTGTACAACTATTTACCTGGTTCGTTCAATAAATCTAAAAATTCAATTGAAGCTCCTTCCATTGTATGGATTACTTTGTCCACTTTAGCCACCAAATAATTATAGGCCATATAAGCTATAATTCCGACAACTAAACCAGCAACTGTTGTTACCATGGCTTCCATAATCCCTCCAGATATTGTTCCAATCTCCAATGTCTTTTCAAACTTTAATGCATGGAAAGTTTTCACCATCCCTAAGGTTGTACCTAAGAAACCAATCATAGGCGCAACACCAGCTGCAGTAGCTAAGAAACTTAGTCTTCTTTCCAATTGATAAATCTCTAATTTCCCAACATTCTCTATAGAACTTACAATATCACGCATAGGTTTTCCAATTCGCGAAATCCCTTTTTCAACCATTCTGGCTGCAGGGTTATTTGTTTGAGCGCATAAATCACGTGCAGCATCAACTTTACCATCCATCAAATAGTTCTTTACTTGAACCATGAAATCTCTTTCATCTTTCAATGATTTATTGATAGACAATAAGCGCTCAACGAAAATATAAATCGTTAAAACGGATAAAATCGCTAATGGAATCATGGCCCAACCACCATCCATCACTAATTCCCAAACAGGAATTTCCTTTGTACCTTCAGTAATCCCTGAAGCCACTTGTGTGCTGTCGGAAAGACCTAAATCCGTCGCTTGAAGTAATAAAGCTAATGCGCTCATATTCTGTTTCTTTTTAAATTATATTAACGATAGAAATCTTTTTTTGTTACATCCCAAACATGAGATAGTAAGTCGCTGCTCCTGCAAAATAACCAATAATTGCGTAAAGCGAAATCTTTTTAATGTACCATCCAAAGCTGATCTTTTCTAATCCCATTACTGCTACACCTGCAGCAGAACCAATGATCAAAGCACTTCCTCCAGTTCCAGCACAATAAGCTAAAAACTGCCAGAACATTCCATTTTCAGCAAATGTACCTGCCTCAGCAACTGGATACATTCCTTGTGCTGCAGCAACTAACGGTACATTATCCACAATTGCAGATAATAAACCAATAGAAACATTGATTGAATACATGTTCTGGTCAAATGTGTTATCCAAGAAATGTGCCACTGTTACCAAATGTCCTACTTCTTGCAAAGCCGCTACCGCCATCAATATCCCTAAGAAGAATAATACACTTGCGGTATCAATCTTTTGCAATACAGAAACAACTGAAAGTCCTTTCTTTTGTTCGCGTTCTTTCTTTGAATGTAATATTTCAGTCACCATCCATAAAACACCTAAACTCAACATCATTCCAGTAAAAGGAGGAAGGTGAGTTGCAGTTTTAAATACTGGAACAAATAACAAACCTGCTAAACCTAAGAAGAATACAAAGTTTTTCTCCCATGGTGCTGGTTCTGCATTAAGATGCCCTGTAGAAATAACTTTTTCTGGTCTTGCAACAGTTCCTTTTACAAAGAAAGTGGCTGCAAATAAAGGAACAAGCATAGCGACAAGTGAAGGAATAATCAAATTAACAATAATCACTCCTGAATCAGGAATTTGTCCATTATTCCACAACATTGTAGTAGTAACATCACCAATTGGTGACCATGCTCCACCAGCATTTGCTGCAATAATAATGAATCCACCAAACAACCATCTAGCTTGCTTATCATCAATCAGTTTCCGTATTACGGATATCATTACAATGGAGGTGGTTAAGTTGTCCAGGGCGTCGGACATAAAAAATGTGAGTAAACATATTACCCACAATAGTTTGATCTTACTTGTTGTATTAATACGATCGGTTATAACAGAAAAGCCATCATGCGCATCAATCAACTCAACAATTGTCATTGCTCCTAATAAAAAGAAAAGGATACTTGCAATATCAAATAAATGATGAGATAGTCCGTGCTCTACATAGTGGTGCACATGGTGAGACGTTTCCGCAGGATCATCAGCTGTAAATTCAGCATCATAATTTCCATGATTAAGAATTTCGTCCCGCTCTTTTATGACCTCATGATTGGCATATTCGGAAAAGGCGGGAGTATTCTCGGCTATTTCCGCGTCCCTGGATATATCCACCAGAGTGGCATTCTCCTCAACGCCTAAATGATCCTCAGGCCAAATGGCATATAATCCCCAACAAACCATACCAATAAGCAAAGCTGAAGCTGCCTTATCGACATGAATATTATGTTCTAGTGCAATCGCAAGATATCCAACAATAAATACGATTACCATTATGTACTCTATTCCCATGACTTAGACTAATTTGTTTAATGCAATTTCAAATGCCGTTTTCGCAATATTTACTTTACTTGGGTTCTTTTTATTGGTCGTAATTAACGACTCTTTAATTGTATTGGAAGTATCTTCAAATATATTTTGATCTGTCAACTTATCTAAATCACTACTCATTAAATAAGCAAATACTCTAGCCATTCCACAGTTTGAAATAAAATCTGGAATCACAGTTATTTTTTCATCCGTATAATCTGCAATTGGTCCAAAGAAAATTTCTTTATCAGCAAACGGAACGTTTGCACCTGAAGAAATAACCTCAACACCGCCGCCAATCATTCTTTCAACTTGGTCTTGCGTAATCATTCTTGAACCAGCGCACGGAATAAACACATCAGCAGGAACATCCCAAATCTTAGCGTTTACCTCATCATAAGAAAGCATGTTAGGAGCGTTTAGTTGATTTCCATTTTTATTCAAGAACAACTCTCTGATCTCTTCTAATGAAAAACCATCTTCTTTAATCAAACCGCCTACACGGTCAATAATTCCAACAATTTTTGCTCCATGTTGTGCTAAATAATAAGCTCCAGCAGAACCTACATTACCCCAACCTTGTACAATTACTTTTTTTCCTTCTAATGACTCATTCCACAAATTGTAGTGGTGAAAAATTGATTCACTAACACCATAACCTGTAATCATATCTGCAACAACGTATTTACGTGCTACACTTGGAGAGAACTTTTCATCCTCGATTACTTTCAATACACCTTGACGCAATTGGCCAATACGGTTAATTTTCTGAGCTTCTCTTGGTTGAAAATGCCCGTTAAAAACACCTTCTTGCGGATGCCAAACACCACAATCTTCGGTAATTGGAATTACTTCGTGAATTTCATCCACGTTTAAATCACCTCCAGTACCGTAGTAATGCTTTAATAAAGGTGTTACAGCAGCATACCAACGTCTTAAAACACCTTCTTTTCTTGAATCCAATGGATCAAAATTAATTCCAGATTTTGCTCCACCAATTTGCGGTCCAGCTACTGTAAACTTAACTTCCATTGTTTTAGCCAAAGACTCAACTTCGCGCTTATCCAAACCCTTCCGCATACGAGTACCACCACCGGCAGCACCTCCTCTTAATGAATTAATCACAACCCAGCCTTCTGCTTCGGTTTCTGCATCCTTCCATTCGAAAACAATTTCTGGTCGTTTGTTCTCGAATTTCTCTAATAGTTCAATCATGAAAAAGAATTTTTTAAAACCGCAAAATTAATAAAGATTTTCACTTTAAGATTTGATTAAAGGAAAGATTTGGCAGAGTTACAAACGAACTATGGATAAGTTACGTAACCTCCTACCGAATCATGAGACGCACCCGTAACAGATTTGAAGGTATTTACCTGACCAAGAACATTTAGTAATCCAAGAAATCCAAAGATTAAGGCTTCCTTAAATTCTATTAATTGATCAGTAGGTTTTATTATGTCTGCATTTGACTTTTTCATTAGTTCTTCAATAAAAAATGAACTATAAGCTCCGCCCCCTGTTACTAACACCGATCGAATTTCATTATTATTCAAAACTTGTGCAATTTGACTCGTCTCATGCTGAATGATAGTATGCATTACATCCTGTAATGGAAAATCATTATTTACATATAGATTGACATTTGGATAAAATTGCTCATTCAACCACTCTACCGCTAAGGATTTTGGAGCAGCCATTTTATAATAGGCTAAATTATCAAGAGCATCCAAAAGCTCATCTATACATTTTCCAGTTCGAGACAATTGCCCATCTTCATCAAATTCTTTACTGAAATGCTCTCGCATTATTTTGTTCAACGGCAAATTACAAGGAGAAATATCAAATGCAATTCTTTGTCCGTTTTGCAGATAACTAATATTAGCAATCCCCCCTAAATTTAAACACGCATCAAATTCTGAGAATAAATATGCATCTCCCACAGGCACAAGTGGCGCACCTTGTCCTCCCAATTGCACATCTTTTATTCTAAAATTATTGACTACCGTTTTTTGTGTGAGTTTAGCAATCTTATCTGCATCACCAATTTGGACAGTTATTCCTTTTTCTGGCTCATGAAAAATAGTATGGCCGTGCGAAGCAATCAAATGAACTTGATCAAAGATTCCCTCTTCATTCATGAAAACGGCTGTTTCTTGACCTAAAAAAGTTCCATAATCCTCCTCTAGCTCTCTCAAATCTTTATCATTGGAATAAAAAGCTTGATTTAAACGATTTCTCCATTCCAAACTATAATCAAGACCTTTTGTTGCTTTAATTGCAAAGGTCCAACATTCATTTTTCTTCTCAAACTCTGCAAAGCACAGGTCTAATCCATCTAGAGAAGTACCTGACATTAAGCCAATCACCCCTACCTTTTTCAAACTTTTAAAAGACACCATTGTATTGCTAAATTATTGCTAAATTTGTACCCAATTTCTACTTGGTTTTTTGAATTGAGATGAAATTGTTGAACAAGATAAATAATTATTTCAAAGTTAAGGTTAATGGATTTTAGGTATACTGAAGAACAATTAGCGGTGAGAGATGCCGCAAGAGATTTCGCACAAAACGTGCTTAAACCAGGAGTAATTGACAGAGATATTCACGCGAAATTCCCAGTTGAAGAAGCTAAACAGCTTGGTGAACTAGGATTTTTGGGAATGATGGTTGATCCAAAATATGACGGTGGAGGAATGGATTCTGTTTCTTATGTATTGGCAATGGAAGAAATTTCAAAGGTTGATGCATCTATGGCAGTATGTATGTCTGTTTGTAACTCACTTGTTTGTTGGGGACTAGAAACTTTTGGAACAGAGGAACAAAAACAAAAATATTTAGCACCAATTGCTCGAGGAGAAAAAATTGGAGCATTTTGTCTTTCAGAGCCTGAAGCTGGTTCAGACGCTACGTCTCAACAAACTACGGCTACTGATGAAGGTGACCACTATTTGTTAAATGGAACAAAAAACTGGATTACGAATGGTAGTTCTGCTTCTATCTATATTGTAATTGCTCAAACTGATAGAGAAAAAGGACATAGAGGAATTAACGCTTTAGTTATTGAGCGCGGAATGGACGGATTTATCGTTGGTGAGAAAGAAGACAAAATGGGAATTAGAGGTTCTGACACGCATACATTAATTTTTAATGATGTTAAGGTACCTAAAGAGAATAGAATTGGTGAAGAAGGATTCGGATTCAAATTTGCCATGAAAACATTAGGAGGTGGTAGAATTGGAATTGCATCTCAAGCTATGGGAATTGCCTCTGGAGCATTAGACTTAGCTGTTGCATACTCTAAAGAACGTAAGACATTTGGTAAAGAAATTCACAAGCACCAAGGAATTGCATTTAAATTAGCTGACATGGCTACACAAGTGCAAGCTGCTAGATTGATGTGCTTAAACGCTGCATCACTAAAAGACCAAGGAGAGGATTATACGGAAGAAGCTGCAATGGCTAAATTATATGCTTCTGAAATTGCTCAGTTCGTAACAACTGAATCCGTGCAAATACATGGCGGTTATGGATATGTTCGTGAATACGAAGTTGAGAGAATGATGCGTGATGCTAAAATCACTCAGATTTATGAAGGAACTTCTGAAATTCAAAAAATCGTTATTTCAAGAGGAATTTTGAAAGACTAGAAAACTAGCATTATAAAGATTATTAAAAACCGATTCTGTTGAATCGGTTTTTTTATGCCCAACAAATAACAACAAATTCATTCTAGAGCGATTTTTGGAAAAGTTACTAACTTAGTGTCGACCCAAAATCACACTTATGAAAGATACCGACACCATCAAAAAGAATATTATTAAATGGAATGAAATTCGAAATAAAAATAGTGGACTTAAACTCTTAGACTCTGGAAATGTAATTGGCTTAAGTCGATTCTCTTTCGAACAAATGCAAATTCAAGAATCCGAATATATCCATCTCTATATTGGAGCAGAGCAAGACGAGACAATCTATACCCCCATCTTTTATATGGTTGGTGACGAATATGATAAAATTGAGTTAATTCAATTGCATATGGATAAAGTTAGCTCACTTCACTTTAAAAGCCCCCCATACTTCAATACAACACCTAACTCGAGCTCAATCTCACACGAAAATATTGATGTAAACGTTGCAACTATAAGATCCTTTAAGTGGTTTTTGTATAAATCTGACTGGTTTACCAAAGTCAAGTCTGGAGAGAATGTTGTTCGAGCTTTTAAAATCCCTCTTACAAGTATCACAAACATATTTAACGACGAAAGTGTTCAAAACATCTTATTGTTTTTTGGAATAACACAATTCGAATCAGGTTTTAATATTGATATAATTTTTTGTAACAGCACCTCGAAAAGTTTTGAGCGACCTACCATGTATGAAAACCTAACCATGCCTTGTCCTCCGTACAACTGTGAAGACTTTGCTTTGATGAATATTTGATTTTTCATTCAGCCTATGGAATCAATGCTATTAAACTTTATCAGAAGTTTATGAAAAATACATTTTGATTTTTTCAATTGAGCTTACATGATCTATTTCGAAACAACAATTAGAATTTTACGCTATTTCTCAATCATATGTTTGGCCGTTGGTATTATCATATATTTGAAAAAATTTCGTGAGGCTTATCATGAGATTGGTATTTATCTAATCATCCTAATCCTTTTCGAGTGCTTTTCAAAAAAAATAGGAACCCTTTTAGGAAACAATCTCATCATTTTTCTAGCTTCTTCGTTTTTTCATTTTTGTTTTTTAACACAGATCTATTTTAACCACTTTTTTAAAATTAAATCATCATGGAAATGGTCCTTTATTGCAATTGGCACCATCCCTTTTATTATACAAAGTGTAAATCTTTATAACATTAATACAAATGAATTTCAGTCTTACGATCGTGCTTTATATGACTTATTGATTGTAATTTACACACTTCTCATTTACCTCAAAATTGCACGTCAAAAAATTTGGACTAAAGGGCTTCTTTTCTTAAACGGTGCTATTCTTCTTTTTTTTGGGCTCGACATTTTTTTAGCGATAAGCACAAACTTTCTAATCAACCAAAGTTTAAGCGTTGTTTCTTGGTTTTGGATGTTTAGAGCCATCTGTTTGCAACTCTTTTACATATCACTAATTTATTATTTATGGAACAATGGCAAAACTCAACAACACCATTAATTTGGCTCACTGCTGGCTGCATTGTGATTATTATCTTCATCACATTTATAATCATATTTGGGCGGATTCTAATTCAACGTATTAGAAAAGAGGCTAAAATCAAGCAGGACATATTAATAAAGCATCAAAAAGAGTTACTTAAAAATACGATTCAAAGCGAAGAAGAAGAAAAAAGGCGCATTGCGTTGTTTTTGCATGATGATGTTCTTGCCAATTTACACCGCGTCAAACTCTTAAATCACGACCCTGCTATCAGCCACTCGTTAAATCAATC
>CAKZPK010000414.1 GCA_937139035.1 uncultured Crocinitomix sp.
ACGAATACCTTTTGCTGTTTGCGTAATATAAGGCATTAGATTATTTGGCACACCTTGCGGCAATTCACCAATTAAACCAGACGGATGAGCACCAATTGGATTAAAATAACGCAAAAGCGTAGCTCCAAAATCCTCAAGAGCATCAGAATTATATCTAATTATTTTTTCACAAGTAATTTTTGTATCGCCATATGGAGACGTAGCTGCCTTCACAGGGCTCTTCTCAGTTACAACTGCAGTATCAGCCTCTCCGTATACTGTGCAAGAAGATGAAAACACCAAATGCTTAATTCCAAAAGACTTCATAGCTTTTAAAACCACACATAACGACCCAATATTGTTTTGATAATACTGTACAGGTTTTTGAATAGATTCTCCAACTGCCTTATCAGCAGCAAAATGAATTAGGCCAATTGCATTAGGATAATTCTTAACGACTTCCATCACTGCATCCTCATCCTGACAATCAACCTGGTGACAGGTGGGAGTAACCTCTGTAATTTGTGCTATTCTATCAATTATCCAAGGTTTAGAATTTCTAAAATCATCTAGGATAATAGGATTATAACCAGCATTGATTAATTCAACAACCGTATGCGAACCAATATAGCCCGCACCACCAGTAACCAAAACAGTTTTACTGTGCATTGTTAATTATTTGCACTCTTTAACTAAAGTAGTTTTTACAGCAATTTCAACTTCTGTCCAAAGTTTATTAATACCATCTTCTCCTGTATGTTTTGCTTCACAAACAACACCTAAAGAATCAACAGCAGGTTGCCCGTCAAAATCAACTAAATCTATTTCAGTCAAAAAAGTAATTTGTTCTCCGTCCACTTTCACTTCACCGTCATAGGATTTTGAAATACCGTTCATTGTAATTTCAACTGTACCACCATCTTGACTTAAAGAAGAAACAACACCTGTAATGTTTGATGTTTCAGTCATCACACCAAAAAAGTTATTTTTAATTTTTGGATCACGAACCTCATCTTGTGAGTTTAAACTACTCACTGGAATATCGAAATTAGCACCTGAAAGCACTGCATACATATCTTCAGCCCCATCATTTGCCGTTACATTAATCTCGTCAAATGTTCCGCTCACACCCACACGTTCAGTTAATTTAAAAGCCGTCCAAGTTAATACCGTTTCTGCAGGATCATATGAATAAGTACATGATTCTACTACTTCATCTACTGTCTCATCAGTTGCTTCATCTGTCGTTGTTTCTCCTCCACATGCTACCAAAAACAAACCGGTAAAGGCAAGCATAAATAATTTCTTGTTCATATTTTTTTGTTTCGATTATTAATATTAACACTAAAACAATGGTGCAAAATCAACACTTGTTTAGCAATGTTAAAGTTAGCGAAAAGCCCTGATAGAAAAAAACTTAATTGAAAGTATGTGAATGAATTAACTAAACGTCCTCTTCATAACGTCCTTCAATACGCTCTAAATTATCCAGTTGCTTCTTTTTAACAGCACCGTGAATACTTGCATTTAATTCAAATCCAAGTAGCAGAACAAACGAGATGATGTAAATCCACAACAATAACATCATAATGGTGCCCAAAGAACCATATAGCTCATCATAATTAGCAAACTTTTGAATATAGAATGAATACAATTCTGATGTAACAATGATAAGCACTGTTGCTAAAGTTCCTCCAGCAGAGAAAAACTTAAATTCTTTACGATTTGATGGTCCAAAATAGTAGATAATTGCAATTGCAAAATACAACATTACAGTTACGAACAAGGCTGTTGCAATTGAAAAAATAAGATCGGCATTATTACCAATAAACGTGCTGAATTCTGACCAATAGTTGAGCAATTTACGTTCAAGCAAAGCAACAATTACTAAGAAAAACATGCCTATAATCATGACAAAAACAAAGCCTATTGAAGTAATTTTTGCTGACCACCAATTCCGTTTTTCAAAGGAGATTTTTGAACTATTAAAGGACTGAATGAGGACCGAAAAACCGTTAGAGCTAAAGTAAAGCGCCAAGATAAATCCGTACGAAATTAGCGAGTTAACGGTAGAGTTTTGAAAGGCATCTAAATTGTCAACAAACTGATTAAAAACAGCTTCCGGAATGAAACTACTAAAGACTGGCAAAACATCTGCTTGCAAATCAAAATAAGGAATATAGGCGGTTATTATAACCATGACTAGCCCAAATGGAATCATAGCCAAAAAAAAGTGAAACGCCAATGAGGATGCTCTTGTTGCCACTAATCCACGGCGGATGCTCCAAGCAAAAAAGAACAAAATCTCCCATAATGAAACGCCTTCAAATCCTGGTATAATAATTTTACGCGAAACATGAATAACCTTACGAATTAAGGTAACTCTAATGATTCTTAACAACCTCGTGATTTTCTCTATCAAGCTCTTCACTTAGCAAATATAAGAGCAATTTACAATTGATAGGCATGATTGAGAATTTGACTATTATCCAAATTTTCAGATTATTAGTATTTTTATCAAAATTCAATTGCAATGATTAAATATAATCCGAAAAACTGGTTCAGACATATTTTCGCTATTCGAAGGAGCGACACTGTATTCATGATTTGGAAAGAATTGGTGTATATAGTAATATTTACACTAGGTTTAGCTTATGTAGAATTAAACTACATGGGTGACATTTCCATTTACAGTCAATTATTAGCCGTATACTCACTTATTGGTTTTGTATTATCATTACTCTTAGTTTTTAGAACCAACACAGCATATGACCGTTGGTGGGAAGGACGAAAAAAGTGGGGAGAATTGGTGAACAATTCTAGAAACTTAGCAGTTAAAGTTTCGGTTATTTGTCCAGACGAAGAGTCGAAAGCTTTTTTTTCGCGAATGATTCCTAATTATGCTTTTGCAATGAAAGAGCATTTGCGAGCTGGCGTAAAACTTGACGAACTAGATCTTACACCTGAGGAGAGAAGAGAATTACAACATGCAGAACATGTACCTAATATTATTGTTAAATGGCTTTACAAACGCCTTCATGAACTTAAAAGCAATAATAACATTACAGAACAAGAGTTTATCGTAATTGATATCAATTTAAAAAGCTTTGCAGATATTATAGGGGCATGCGAGAGAATTAGAAACACACCAATTCCATATTCTTACAGTATCTTTTTAAAGAAGTTTATCTTCATTTACGTAACAACAATTCCATTAGCGCTAGTGGTTGACTTCCAATACTGGTCTGCACTTATAGTTGCATTCATATTTTATGTCCTTGTAAGTATGGAAATACTAGCCGAGGAAATTGAAGACCCTTTTGGGTTTGATGACAATGACTTGCCAACAGATGATCTTTGTGCTAAAATTCGTAAAAACGTAGAAGAAATATTTGCCTAAGGCACAAATGATTTTGGCTTACCGTTTGGACTAAGCTCCATTCCGTCTTCAAAGTTTTTTTCTACTACCGGTTTTCCACGCTTATCAAACACGTACATTTTGCCGTGCTTTACTCCGTTTTTATAATTGATTTCTTGTGTCACTCTATGAGGTCTCCACTCAAAAATCAACATTTTACCTTCTAATTTTCCTGCTTTGTAATTAATGATGCGGCTTTCTTTCGCTCCACCTCTAAAATAGTAAACCCACTCGCCTTCTTCTTTTCCATTCTTATAATTTCCTTCGTGCGTCATTCCTCCATCTTTTTGGCTATACCAAATCCAATGCCCATGCTTTACACTTTCTTTTAAAACACGCTTTGAAAAAGGACCATATTTAACGCCTTTTTTATGGTTGATGATCTTGTAAGAACCTATTTCCAATAATTTTCCTTTATCACTAAAGCGTTTCCACTCATCAATTTTCAAATCATGCTCATAAGTACCTTCTAAGTGTAATTTGCCTTTTTTATAAAACGAGCGCCAAACCCCATGCAAGCTTCCCATATCAAACGAGGCCTCATTTTTCAAATCACCATTTTTAAACCACTGCTTCCACTCTCCATGCTCTTCTCCCGCAACAAAAGTTCCTTCTTTTAATAACTTACCATTCTCGTACCATGTTTTCCAAGTTCCATCCTCCAAGTCATTTTTATATTCGCCTTGCTTCCATCTGCTGCCATCTTTATAATAAAAATCCCATTTACCGTTTCTAAGTCCCTCTGCAAAATAACCTTGACTTTCAACCTGAACAGAATCTCCTGGAAACCAATATTGCCAAAAACCATCTTGTTTACTGTTTACAAAATCGCCCTCCATATCTTTGGTACCAACATTTGTATACCAAGTCCAATGTCCTTCTTTTTGGCCATTTTTAAATACCCCTTTTATGTTCACCTTACCGTTATCATAATTCTTAACGTATTCACCATTTAACGAACCTTGCTTATAAGACAATTTACGGTCAATCTGTCCAGTATAATACCAATAAGTCCAATTTCCATCCTTTTTATTGTCTGCATATTGACCTTGAGCAAAAATATTTCCTGCGGCGGTGTACTCTTCAAAATCACCATTTTTAAGACCATCTTTATAGGTGTAAAACTCTTGTAAATGTCCCGTACTCGAATAATAAACAAATGTTCTTCCATCTCCATTTTTAAGAGAATGCGTGCTATCCATTTTCCAGAAATTTTGGACATAAGAAAGTGAATCAACCAGCTCTTCCTCCATCATATGGTATCCATTGCTATAATAATAATTCCACTTACCAATTGCACGGTCTCCTTTATAATAACCTTCTTCTTTCAGGTTTCCGTTTTCGTGCCAGCTTACATATAAGCTATCTTGTTTACCTTCTTTAAAGAAACCTTGATCTTTTCTTTTTCCGTTTGCATAATAGCGCGTTACTCTACCATTTAGCACTCCTTTAATATAGGTTCTCTCCTCCTCTAATCTTCCTTGTCGATCCCAATATTTCCACAGCCCATGTTCTAACGTAGTCTCTCCATTAAAATCATCCGCATATTGATAGCCCTGACTTCTTAAAACAGAATTATTATAGTCCCAAAAGTTTTTAACCATGCGCGGCTTAAGCTTTTGACCATAGCCAACGCTTAAAAATAGAATGGCTGAAATTAATAGTGTGAGGTTTTTCATTTATCTCAAGCTTGTTTTACAATATAAGTGAAGGATCAAATTTAGTTACCTTTTTTGAGTTTTAAAGAGATTAAGCTAAAACTAACCCTCTTATTCCTTGAATTAGGAAAAGCAAACCGAATAACATGAGGATAGAACCTAAAACAATGTTTACAACTCTTATCCATGAAGGGGTCAAAAACTCTTTCAATTTTTTAGCTCCAATAATCTTTAAAATATCTACACTAAAAAAGGTAATCAGAATTAAAGAAATATAAATTACTTGAACGTAAAGGTGAGTTAGATTAAGGTCTTGAGAAGCTTCAGGTAAAAGCGACATCATGGTTAGCCAATAAAACAATACACCCGGATTAAGTGCATTGATCATGAACCCTTTTAAAACCATCATTAAATGATTACTTGCTTTAAGATCTTTAGCTTCACCAATATTAGTTTTTGGCAAAAGTTTGGGCTTTTTCGCTTTCATTAAATTGGTGATTCCAAAAACAATGAAAGCCGCACCGCCAATAACTTTCAAAAAGTAGCGATTCTCACTTTCCATGAGTTCATTTACTTCTTGAAAAAACAAAAATGCAATGACAACATAAACCAAATCACTAATTAGCACTCCTAAATCAAGATAAAGTGCTGATTTTACTCCTTTAGTTATACTGGTTTCAATGAGTATAAAAAAAGCAGGACCAACCATTATGCTTAATAACAGTCCATACCCAATTCCGCCTATAATAATCTCAATCAAAAACTTTGTTTTATCAGTTTAATATTTGTTGTTCAGATTCATCCAAATTTACTTCATTCAATACGCAAATCAGCAAAAAAGGTTCTGATTTTAATCAGTTTTGATCATAAGTTTACACCTAATTCAACAACGATTGGGCAATGATCTGAATGCACTGCCTCTGAAAGTATACTCGCTCCAGTCAATTTACTTGACAATGATTCTGTTATAAAATGATAATCAATACGCCATCCTAAATTTTTACCGCGTGCACCAAAACGATAGGTCCACCAAGTATAATTATCTGGTTCTTTATTTAATTCTCTAAACGTATCAACAAAACCTAATGCTAAAAAGTCTGTAATCCATTGACGTTCTTCTGGCTTAAATCCTGAAGAATTTTTATTTGAAACTGGATTATGAATATCAATTGGTTCATGACAAATATTAATGTCTCCTGATATTAATAAGTTTGGACGCGTTTTACGCAATTCAATAATATAGTCATTGAAATCCGCTAAAAAATCCATTTTAAACTCTTGGCGCTCATCTCCACTACTTCCGCTTGGAAAATAACAACTTAAGACTGAAAAATCTCCAAAATCTGCTCTCAATATTCGTCCTTCATTATCATATTTTTCAATACCACATCCGTACTCCACATGATCGGGCTCCGTTTTAGAAAAAATGGCTACACTACTATATCCTTTTTTCTGTGCTGAATACCAATAGGTTTTATAACCCGCATCCTCAAATATTGACAAATCAAGCTGATCTTTATGCGCTTTAGTTTCTTGAATACACACAACATCTGGATCTTCAGATTTTAGCCATTTGATCCAGTCTTTTTTTAATGCTGCTCTAATTCCATTAACGTTATAAGAAATGATTTTAGCCATAAGTTTAATTTTGAACTACAAAAATAACTATTTGCGTCTATTCTTGAACAAATTCTACCAAACCACTTCGTGCACGGCTGGGTTTTCTATTGCATAAATTACCTGGATTGACTGGTTGGGACCAATAATTCTAAAACGGGTTGTGATATTTTTATAAGTGCTGTCATCAACTATATATTCATAAAGCACATCCTGCGTATCGAACCAACCTTGGTTATATATTTTAGTATCTAAAATATTACCTTTAGTTTCCGCAGTGGTTTTAAAGTAAAACTTAAAATCTCCCTTGCCACATTTTACCATGAACACAATAAATAGCAATCCTAAAAATGAAATAATCATTTTGCGCCAAAAAGCTTTTCGATTATCCGTTTTTATTTTTTTGCCATACGCGCTTAATTCTTCCGCCTTCATTTAAAAAATTTCGATTGAACAATTAAAGATATTAAATATCTTTATAGAAAAGATTTATAATAATCATTTCCAAAACGTAAATAGATTACGGTCTGCGTATTCATATTTGCATTTTAAACGAAATTAATGGCTAAGACTAAAACATCCTTTTTCTGTCAAAACTGTGGCGCCGAATCACCAAAATGGGTAGGTAAATGTGGCTCATGTAATGAATGGAACACCTACGTAGAAGAGGTCATTCAGAAAGCGCCCAAAAGTGCTACTCCGTTCTCATCTTCTAACACACAACGTGCTGCCAAACCACACCGTTTAAACGAAATTGAAAAATACGAAGAGCGCCGAATAATGCTTTCTGACACAGAATTAAATCGTGTTTTGGGCGGTGGTGTTGTACCCGGCTCACTTGTTTTGTTTGGCGGTGAACCTGGAATTGGAAAATCAACTTTACTATTACAATTAGCTGTTAGAGAGGTTGGAAAAAAAATCCTTTACATATCGGGTGAGGAAAGCGAGCAACAAATTAGCATGCGTGCTGACCGTATTGGAAAATCAAACGAAAATTGCTTCGTATTGACAGAAACTTCAATGCAAAATATTTTCATTCAGGTTGAAGCTGTAAAACCAGACATTCTAATTATCGATTCTATTCAAACGTTACATTCAACAAGTATTGAATCGTCTCCAGGAAGTGTGTCACAAATTAAAGAATGTACTGCAGAATTTTTGCGTTATGCTAAAGAATCAGGTACACCTGTTTTTTTAATTGGACATATTACTAAAGAAGGATCGTTAGCCGGACCTAAGGTTTTAGAACATATGGTTGATGCGGTTTTGGTATTTGAAGGTGACCGTAATCATGTATATAGACTTGTGCGTTCTATAAAAAACAGGTTTGGATCTACCAATGAATTGGGCATTTACGAAATGAACAGCTCAGGATTGCGCGAAGTTGAAAATCCATCAGAAATATTAATTACAAGTACTGGAGAAAGACTTAGCGGAATTTCTATTGCCTCAACAATTGAAGGCGTGCGTCCAATGCTAATTGAGATTCAAGCCTTAGTAAGCACAGCAGCATATGGTACACCACAACGCTCATCCACAGGTTTTGATTTACGCCGCTTAAACATGCTTTTGGCCGTTTTAGAAAAAAGGTGTGGTTTTAAATTGGGCGCTAAAGATGTATTTCTAAATATTGCTGGTGGAATAAAAGTAAATGATCCTGCTATTGATTTAGCTGTGGTTTGCGCCATCATGTCTTCTAACGCAAACATTCCTATTCATCCAGGTATTTGTGTTTCAGCAGAACTAAGTCTTTCTGGAGAAATTAGGGCGGTAAATCGCACTGATCAACGGATAATGGAAGCTGAGAAAATGGGGTTTGAACAAATTATCATATCTAAATACAATAAAGGAATTAAACAGGCCGATTATGATATAAAAATTCATCAAGTCAGCAAAATTGAAGATGCAATTCGCTTAATTTTTGGATAGTTGCAGCTCAATTATCTTGCCTATCAACTTATTCCACACAATAATTTATTCAAATTGCTGTTATTTCTATGTAAATTTGAAAAACATGATCTCACGCTTGCTTATTACCGTTATTGGATTGGGTATTCTCTTTCCATCCCAAGGGTTTTCACAAATTGGAATGAACCAATGGCGAATCCATTTCTCGGCTTATAAACCACAGGGCATTACCAAAACAGATGACAATATCTATATGGCTTGCTCAAATGGTATAGTCCGATACGATTTAGAAGACAATTCTGTTAATCAATTAACTGTTACTAATGGGATCTCAGATTTGGGCATTTCATCTATTTCTAGCAATACAAGCGTTGTTGCAGTAGGTTATGTAAACGGAAACTTAGATATTATTGAGGGAAATGACATTACAAATGTACCCTGGATTCAAACTGCTGAGATTTCTGGAGACAAAACCATTCACAACTTTTATTTTGATGAGCAATATATTTACGTTGCTACCGGAATTGGGCTGATTCTTTTTGATAATGAAAAGAAAGAAATTAAAGACACCTACTATCCATACGAAGATCCGGAAATTTTGGATGTGACTATTTTTAACGAAACACTATATGTTGCAACAAAACAAGGAATTTATTTTGCCCCAAAAGATCGTCCTTTTTTAAATGACAAAAGCCAATGGGAAAAAAAAGAAGACTTGCCGGTAACTGTAGTGAACAGCAAATTTTCAGACATTGAAGTATTTGGCAGTCGTTTATTTTTCGCTTATGATGATGACGAGTTTAATGCAGACACACTTTACTATATTGAAGATGGCGCGGTTTTAAAATATAATGCGCAATTATCTGTTAAATCTTTACATGCAGATGACGACCGCTTGATTTTAACGCTCTTCTCTTCTATTCGCGCATTTGATGCCGACTTCGAAATTATTGAAACAATATTTGCTTATCCTGATGGAATTCCTGCACCTGTAGAAACAGTGTTTTATAATAAAGATTATTGGGTAGCAGATGAAAATGGAGGATTGATTCAAGCTCGTAACTCTTGGCAGGCATCTTCAATATTTTCAAACACACCAGCTGCAGATGGATCCTATCGCATGGACATTCAATACGGCAAAGTATTGGTTGCAGGCGGAGGGTTAACTCAAAATGTACAAAACGTTTATTCTACTAACGGTATTTATTTATTTGAAAATGAAGAGTGGAGTAACTTCAACTATAAAACAGATGACTCTATTTCTATAGGACCAGATTTTGACTTTATTAGTGTTGCCGTTAATCAAAACAATACATCAGAATATGCTTATGGTAGTTTTTCTAAAGATGGATTAAAAATTATTAAAGAAGATGGTGCCGTTTTGGAAGTTTATAACAACACCAATTCATTGATCGAAGAGTTTGGATTAAACATGGCCATTACCGACATGAAATATGACGACGAAGGTAATTTATGGTTTATTAACCAAGGTGTTTTCCCATTAAAAGTTATTACACCTGATGGACAACTGAAACAGTATTCTTTAGGTGTTGCATCTAACAATAAATTCCCCTACCGTCTTTTGATAGATGATCAAGGAAATAAATGGGTTGCGGTAACCAATGTAGGACTAGTAGCATTCAATGAAAATGGCACCTTGGACGACCCTTCGGATGATCAATGGAGAACACTTTCTGCGGCCGAAGGTTATGGTAACCTACCATCTGTATTTGTAAAAGGATTGGCACAAGATGCTGACGGTGAAATTTGGATTGGTACGGAAGAAGGTTTAGTGATACTTTATTCAAGAAACAATCTGTATGATGGCGGATTTGGAGAATATGATGCTAGCCCAATATTATTGGAGGTTGACGGAGAAGTAGAGCGTTTATTAGGCGACACTTACGTAACTGCAATTGCAATAGATGGTGGTAATCGTAAATGGATTGGTACCAATTCGTCAGGAGTATTTTGTTTTTCTGAAGATGGAACGGAAGAAATATATCGATTTACAACAGAAAACAGCCCACTCGTTTCAAACAACGTATATGACATAAAGGTAGATCAACTTTCTGGAGAGGTTTATTTTGCAACACAAGATGGACTTGTTTCATTCCGATCAGATGCCACATTAGCAGACAAAGAATTTAGTTCAGTATCTGTATTTCCAAATCCCGTTCGACCTGATTTTTCAGGCCCAATTACGATTCAAGGCTTAGGTTATGAATCTGACGTTAAAGTAACGGATATTTCAGGAAATTTAATTTACCAAACTGTTTCAAATGGCGGGACTGTAATTTGGGACGGTAAAACATTGCAAGGCGACAGAGTTCAATCTGGTGTTTATTTAGTTTGGTCTGGAATTACAACAGGCAAAGGAAAGAACGTGGCTAAAATTCTCTTTATTAATTAATGGCGACAGGAAAAACTAAAGGAATTGTACTTCGCAAAGTCGATTATTCGGAAACAAGCATCATTCTTCAAGTTTTAACCCCAACTGAGGGCGTAAAAAGTTTTATTTTTCAAGGTGCAAAACGCAAAAAAAAGAAAGGGAACATTGTTAGTTCACTGGCTTTAATATCTATTGAATATTATCAACGCAACGACAGTGATTTAGCCAAAATTTCAAGCATTGATCCGCAAATAATTTACAAAACCATTCCATTTGACCCTTATAAGTCAAGCATTGTATTTTTCATGAATGAGGTTTTAAATAACACCTTGCGCGAAAATGAAAAAAACAATGAATTGTATGATTTTTTAGAAAACATACTACAAGTTTTAGATTTAAGTGAGGATATAGCCAATTTTCCTATCAAGTTTTTATACCGCCTCACACAATATTTAGGCTTCTATCCAAATGAGGTAAAAGACGCAGTATATCTAGATTTAAGAGAGTGCTCCTACACAAAATACGAACCAAATCATGGCGCATACCTTTCGAAAAGAAATTCATTATTACTTTTACAGTTTTCGGGCATGAAATTTGATGGTAAAGATGACCCAGAGATAGACCTAAAAACACGAAGAGAATTAGTTTATGACGTACTTAAATATTACCACGTTATTTTTGAAAATTTCAAGCCAATCCAAAGCCTTGCTGTCTTGGAAGCTACTTTTCACGATTAGCTTATTCATAGGTATTTCAGGCTTTTCTCAAACCCTTACCATTGTCGACTCCACCTCTGGAGAACCTATTCAAGATGTACTGGTTTATTCAAAGTCAAATGAATCCGGTGAAGTTTCAGACAAAAAAGGGAAAGTAAATTTAAGCGGTTTTAAAGCAGATGAGTTCATTATTTTTAATCACGCGGCCTACACAACTGTTTACTTAAAAAAATCTACCATTGATACTAAAAAGCCCTTTCTAATGCAAGCGGCTGAAAATGTATTACCTCAAACCTATATCGATCATACTTTACGTTATTTTTTAGTGGAAGATGATGAGGCCGCACAAATTGAAACCATTCCAATTGAGGTAGTTCGTTTAGAAAACCCATCAAACAGTGCTGACATGTTACAAAACACAGGTAACGTTTTAGTACAAAAATCGCAAGGTGGCGGAGGCAGTCCAATGATTAGAGGATTTGAAGCAAATAAATTACTTCTTGTAATTGATGGAATTCGAATGAACAATGCCATTTACCGTAGTGGACATTTACAAAACGCCATAACAGTTGACAATGCCGTGCTTGATCATACTGAAATTATTTTTGGACCAAGCTCTTCTTTATATGGTAGTGACGCCTTAGGGGGTGTAATTCATTTCCACACGGCCGATCCTGAAATAATCAATTCTGACACAGCTTACTTTCATGGAAGTAGTTATGTTAGATACAATAGCAATAATAGCTTAAGTGGTAATTTTAATTTTTCAGTTGGCAAAAACAAATGGGGACTATTAAGTTCTTTCACAGCATCCAATTTTGATGATACTAAAATGGGGAAAAATAGATTACACGGACATGAGGATTGGGGTTTACACACAAATTATGTAGACCGTATCAACGGAGTGGATACTATGCTCGCCAATTCTGATCCAAACCTACAAATTGGAATGGGCTATAGGCAGTTTGATTTTTTAGAAAAATTTGTTTATGCTCCTTCCGAAAATCTGAAACTAACACTAAACTTCCAATACTCAACCTCATCTGAAGTGAATCGATATGATAAACTGACAGAGTACCGTAACGGTGCTTTACGTTATGCTGAGTGGTACTACGGTCCGCAAAACAGATTATTAGGTGCCTTAAAACTAGACTTTAATTCAACTTCAAAATGGTTTAAAAATGGCGTAATGACGCTTTCTTACCAAAAGATTGATGAAGATCGCATAAGTAGAAGTTTTGGATCTGATTGGAGAGAACATCAAGAGGAGGATGTTTCAGTACTGGGCTTAAACCTAGACTTTAATAAAATCTTTACTAAATCTCGGATCATTTATTACGGATTAGAAGCACAAGATAATTTGGTGACCTCAACTTCATACGAACAAAACATTTTATCATCAGAACGAACAGGTGCACAAACTCGGTATCCTTTTTCTAGCAACTATTTAAATGCAGGAGCATATATTGAGTACAAACAAAAGTTTACCAATAAAAATGTGCTAACGGCAGGCTTACGATACTCCTTTATTTATGCAAACTCTCAGTTTGATGACACCTCATTTGTTGCGCTACCTTTTAACGAAGTTAATATAGCAACAGGAGCGCCGTCAGGACATATAGGGATGGTTTTTAAACCAAAGAAAAACACTCGTGTTAAAACATTAGTTTCAACAGGGTTTAGGGCGCCGAATATTGATGACTACGGCAAAGTTTTTGAAAAGAAAGGAAACACTGTTGTGCCTAATGACCAAATTAAGCCAGAATATGCACTTGGCGGTGAAATATCATTCGAACAAACAATTGGTAAAGAGTATTTAACTTTTGGAGCTGCAATTTATGGCACTTACCTTTTTAACGCCTTAGTTCAACAAGACTTTACGCTAAATGGTGAAGATTCGATTGAATATAACGGAGAAATTACAAAAATACAGGCCATTCAAAATACGGACAATGCCATTGTTTATGGAATTAATGTTTACTCCAACATAAACTTTACTCCGCACTTATCGTTTAATGCTTCATACAACTATACTAAAGGTGTTGACTTGGCGAATGACATTCCGTTAGAACATATTGCGCCGCAATTTGGAAAAATAGCATTGACTTATAAAAAAGACAATTGGAACACCGCCTTAACTTCCTTTTATAACTTCCGTAAGAACCTGGCCGATTATCAATCGGGCGGTGACAATATAGACCTTACCCCCAATGAAGGAGGAACACCACCTTGGTGGACCTTAAATTACCGTTTAAGCTATACTTTTGCTGAAACTATTACTGCACAATTTGCAGTGCGCAATATTTTAGATGCGCATTACATGCAATTTGCATCAGGTATTAGTGCTCCAGGGCGAAACTTCATGGTTGGATTAAGAGCCAATTTCTAAAACATATGAAATGGTTTAACACAATAAGATGGACTTTAGAAATCTACTTATTGTCGTTGCCATTAATGCTGTTTTTTGATAACCTTTCAGGCCCTTACTCGCAACATTTCCTTGGATTAGAAAAAGGTACGCGAGAAATTATTGGCGTCATTATAATTGCCATAATCTTGGTTAGAATTGCAATTTTATTATCCAAAGCAATATTAATTTGGGTGGACACCAATAAATTGCAACGCTTTGACAACAAAACTCATAAGCTGGCTATAATTGCTGTAATTGGTTACATGCTTTGCATTTTGCCAGACCTTATCATAAGCATTCAATGGTATCATTACACCAATTTATATTTGATAAGAGTTCTAGTCTATCCGCTTCCTATTATTCTTGGTTTGGTAGATGTTTTCATGTTGAAAAACAAATAACCTTTTCATGAGTTGTCATTGATCAAGCCTTAATGATGCGGATTGAATATACATTTCGATTTCTCAAACAATCTCCTTTTTAATACACAATAAAAAAGTCCCGCATGAATATTATTCACGCGGGACTTTCATAGATTGGTTAGGGTATGTATTATTTTCTAATCACCATTTTTTTGCTTACTGTTTCATCTTCTGATTGAAGGATGATAAAATAAACTCCTGGAGCTACGTCACTTAAATCAAACTGTATTGTATTGTCTTTTACAGATTGATGTGTTTGTGAAATTACACGATCTCCTAAAATGTTCATCACATCAATTGAAAGGTCTTTTGACTCAATCAAGCTGAACTGTACATTAAAGTTTCCGTTTGAAGGATTAGGGTAAACCGTTAAGCTTTTTCCTAAACTAATTCCTGGTATTCCTGAGCCATCATCAATAAACACTGTTACTTCTAATACAGCCTCACAACCTTCAGCATCTGTAACATTACAAACATAAGTTGTCGTTTCATCAGGCGATACTGTAATCATTGCTTCTGAACTAATAAAATCAGCACCTGCATACCAAGACCAAGTAGTTCCACCAATTACTTCTAAATCTGTAGACTCACCTGACCCAATAATAATGTCAGGAGAAATTGTTGGAGAGAAATCGTTGTCATTACCAACCACTGCTGTTCCAGTTTCCTCACAATTGTTTTCATCTTTTACAATGTAAGTGTACGTTCCTGCAGGCAAACCAGTAAATGTGCTAGACCCAACGAAGGTTGCTCCATCATTAATTGAATATTGATAAGGACCACCGTCACCGCCATCTACATCAAAATCAATTTCTCCGTCGGAAGCCGTACAATTTTCATTATCAATAGCCACATTCACATCCAATGGAGGATTGATAACCAAAGTAAAATCTTCAGATACATCACTCTCACAAGATCCATCAGCTATTAAACTAATTACCCAAGTTCCTTCATCAAAAGTTGCCGTTAAGTTGGGTTCGTCATAAAAATAATCATCTGTTCCATCTGTAATGTCCCAGTAGTATGAGGTTGTATTTATTGACCCGAATCCATTCATTGTAACTTCCATTCCTTCACAACTTTCAGTAGTTGGGAAAGAAACAACTGCCACTGGAGATGGACCATTTGATGTTAAAACATCCCAAATCAATGAGCAGTCTGGCTCAGAAACAAATACGTCAGAAGTTAATGTCCAACCTAAATCTGAGATAAAAGTACTTGTAGTAGAAGCTCCTGCTGGTCGATCTGCAAAGTTTGTCGTTGCAAATAGCACCGTATCAAATCCTGCAGAATAATCAAACACAGCACCTACCCAATAATTACCAGATACAGCAACTCCGCCTGGGAAATCAATTATATTCCAGAAACCTGCATTTAAATCATTAATTGCAACGGTTTGCGCACCTAAGACAGCTCCTGGCTCTCCACCATCATCATCCCATACAGCAAATATAATATCACTTGAACCTCCTACATCATCAGCTTGGAAAATTGGAATTCTGAATCGCTTAACAAATGTTGGTGAAGGTGCATTAAATGCTTCTGCATATCCTTCTACAATATAATCACCACCACCTAATGTTAATTGAGCTGGATAATATCCTGCTTCTGTACCAACGGTGTAGAAAGCTAAATTGTCATATTCATCAGGCGTATAATTTCTAGAGGTATCACAATCTGAGGTACCGTCTCCACCTACAACAACTTCAATATAGTCTGCTTTAACTTCAGAATCACTTCCTTCTCCGTTTGTAGCAGTTAGTGAAATAGTATAAAAGCCAGCATCATCAAATTGAATTACTGGATTTTCACTTGAAGAAGAGGTTCCGTCTATAAAAGAAACACCAACCATAGGTGCAACTGTCCAGTCCCATGATGTAGGTGAATTTGTACTTAAATCTGTAAAGTTTACAGATCCTCCTTCAATCACTGTTTCAATATCTGCTTCGAATTCAGCAACAGGAGGCAATGGTACACCAGCATCACAAACATCTGATGTGGTTAAATCATTTCTTGAATTTTCTAAAACTAAATACATCAAGTCCACCTGATCTTGGGTGTACATGCAGGTACAATTAGAATAATCCATGAAGTTTTCATATTGCGTTTGTGTACCAGAACAAGTTTCCTGATTACCAGAACATGAACCTCCATAATCAAATGAAGGACCAGCATTGTTTGGTGTATCATCTAAACCATCATCAGTTACACAGCTTCCTGCTCCACCACCCCATGTGTGATCTAATCCTAAAAAGTGACCAATTTCGTGTGTTAAAATATGTGCTCCTGGAGTTGTTCCTAAGTTATAATCTAATACAATTCCATCAATATCTGATGGAGGTAAAGCCATGATAGTTGGCTTATAAGCATAACCTGCAACACCTGAACCAGCTCCATTTGTAATGTCACAAATCCAAATATTTAAATAACGATCTCTATCCCAACCTTCAGTTCCAGTATCACCACCAGTCGAGCCTTTCATCTTATTGGTTTCTGTATCTGGATTAAACCAAGTTTCTACAGTTGATACACGGTGAATTCCGTATTCTGCTAAAGGTACACCAACTTCATCTTCCTTAGCCATGCAAAACTCAATGTCCGCATCTGCTCCAACAAATCCATATGCACCACGTGCATCATCAATATCTGGATTTGACGCTGTAAAATCTTCATTAATCTCATCCAATATGCCTAGAATAGTTCCTTCTGAAAGGTTTTCAGCCGGCGTGTTGTAAACAACGTGAAAAATAACTGGGATAGTATATAATTCACGTTCTGTTACCTCAGTTCTTCGAACTAATTCATTTTGATATTCTTCTTGCGCCCGATATTCGTCAGCGATTCCAGCTTTATCAATCCAATCCTCAGTCAATGCACTTGTTAAGCATTGCTCTCCATCATGTTCATGATGAAAGTCTGGTGAATAATGAAGAAAACTAAAAACTGTACCCCCGTGTGCGGCGGTTGCTTTATCAAGGTAATTACTGCTTTTTATTTGCCCAAAGGCTGAATTACCTGCAAAAAAAAGCAAAAGCATGGTAAGTGCATAAAGGTTAAATTGTTTCATAAGGATGTTTTTTGAATTACGGAATTTAATGAATTTAAGCGAGACCACAAAAAAGAAAAGCCATTCTGAAAAATCAGAATGGCTCCTAAAACGTTTATAATAGTAATTAAAGCTTCAATTTCTTTTTTAAATCTTTAGAAAGAGCGTCTTTATGTAAATAGATATTAATTGTCTTGTTTTTGAAGTATGCTTCAGATGCATAAAAATATCCATCACAATCATTTGTAGTACCCCAAGAGTTTTTAACCAATAAATATTTAGTTCCTTTTTGATCTTTATACAAACCTACTGCATGCATTCCATGATCATCTGTAGTTTGCTTATTATCATAACCAACCTGACGAGATTCTTGTGTAATCACTTCCTCTTCAACTGGCTCCATAAAGCAATTTGCTTGTTTTTCTGCACCTGCATCTGAAAAGTTTTTATTGTCTTTACCTTTAGTCACAATTGTTGACTTGTCCTTTGGAACAACAGCTAAACCAGATCTAAAGTCGAAATAACTTTCAGAAACATCTGCTGCCCAAGCAAAAGTATATCCTTCTTCAAGTGCATGAGTTGCAGCACCCCAAAAATCATCTAGCGGTACATTGTAAGACTTGTCCCAAACCCAGTTATCAGCAATTGCCAATTGACACTCTGAATAGAATGGGTGATTTGAAAATGATGTTAATGAAACATAATCATCCATATCCAACCCAAGTTCATCTCTATATGTAATTGGATTATACTCTTTTCCTTCTACCGTAAATTTGAAATCTTCAACATTTTCAGGAATCTCACCTAAGTAAGCATTTAAAACCCCTCTTAATGCATTTTTCCAAGTACTTGAAAGTGTTCTACCACGCGACAATCCTTTTCTGGCATTTAAAACACCATCCATAGTTCCTTTCAAAATTTCAGATAACTCAGCGTGCGAATGTTTTTCAGTTCCGTAGTTCAATCCATCAAATACTTCAGCCGGAACAATACCATAACGTCTTATTACCCATGGAATATCATGAAATGCTCCACCTTCGTCAAAATTAGTATTCCCGTCTGTACGAATATATTTATCTGCTTTACCTAAATAAGCCTGATAAACAATATACATTTCAGCCAGATTATGTCCTTCTTTGCCCAATCGACCCAATTCAGATTCAAAAAATGAAAGAGCTGAGAAACTCCAACATGTCCCTGTATATCCTTGTGATAAAACTGGAGTAGCATCTAAATGTACTAACTCTTCAAATTTATAATCACTTCCTTCTTTGTTGGTCGAATATTCCTGTGCTACCAGAGACATTGATCCTAGTAAAAATGCACCAATTGCAATGTATTTTTTCATTTTAGTGTTTTTTGTTTTTATGAGATGAGGGAATTGTTTTCCCTGACATTTCCTATCAATAATTATGCTAAAGATAAAAAAACTTATGCTGAATTAAGCTGAAAATAGGGTAAGGTGGCTTAAAAAGGGATAAATGTTTGGTTAATAGGATGAATGGAAAAATTGAGGATAACAATAGCAACCTTTTTTCAATTATAAAAGTTTGATTTCGACACTGCCGTCATCCGTATTAATTTCAATCCAATCATCCTCCTTAGAAGGAATGCTACTTGTAAGGCTTTCATTGTTTTCATATAATGATAAAGCCAATTTCCCTAAAACAACTTTCATTTCATAACGATCCTGTCCGCTAATTCCTAAATGGGCAGTTGTTTCAATAAACCCTCTCTCTTTTACTTTTTCAATGGATAAATAGTCTGCATTAACCTGTGCATTGTAATATGGCGCCCAAGAAACACCATCACACCAAAACCTTTTTAATTCAGGATCATTGCAATGATCAAAGACATAACATAGCGTATACTCTAATTCTTCGCAAAAATCTTGATTGAATGATGGACTATAACTTGGCGTCACAAATAGACTTACCTTTTTGGAATGGAACAATTTACTTTTTCAAAATCCAACCAGAAAACCCGTTGTCTTTGAATGTACTTAAATTTTCTTTTGCTTCTGAACGGTTCGTATAATCACCTGCTGTAACACGGTACAAACCTTTGTTTAAATCTAAGACTTTAGCTGAATAGCCGTCCTTGATTAACTCATTTACAAAATTATCAGCATTTGCCTTTACAGAAAAACAACCTCCAATTACATGGTAAGGAAACTCTGCAATTTCATTTGTAACTGGCGTGCTTATTGCTGCTTCCTCAACCGGAAGGTCTGTAGCGGTTTTATCTAATTTAATTGGAATGTATAACTCGTCATCAAACTGATAATTGTAAACTGTTACATTATCACTTAAACTACCCGTTAAATCCTCCCAACTGGTTGTTTCTTCAATTTCAACCGTTTCAAAAGTTGCCGTACGCGACTCATATGTTCGTTCTGGCGATTGTTTTATAGGATTAAAATCTGCTATTTGAATTTTACCTGTATCAATAAAATCAGTTTCCATTGGAATCCAATAAGCATAGAACAATATTGGCAATGCTGCAGCCACAGCTAAATATCTTAACGTTCTTCTTTTCTTCGGCGCAATTGGAATTATTTTTTCTTCCTGCTCCTCTACCACTTCAACCTCAATTGGCATTTCGGTTTCAAGTGCAATGATTGGCGTTTCCTTTTCTTTTTCAACTACAGGCGCTACAATAACAGGTTTTTCAACCACTAGTTTTGGAGCCACAACCTTTTCAACAGGCTTAACAGCGAAGTTTACAAAGCTAATACCACTCAAACCATATGCGTTAAGCAATAAATTAACTTCTCGGTTTTGTTCAAAAATTATTTGATTGTCTTGCTGAAACAAAAAACCAACATCACCAATCTCTACTCTACCACCCTCTTTTAATTCAACGTTCCATTTATCAACATCTGACGCTATAAGGTCAAGCGCTTGTGGATATGTTACGGCTTGTATTTGTGCAACATAATTCCCCAACAACCCATCATTGTTAACCAAATTCGGATTAAATAAAACACTTTTAGATGGAGGAGAAATTCGATTGTTTACACGATCAACAATTGCCGATTTATAATTGGCGATAAAACCTCCAAATTCGGGCACAATAACACAATTGTGTTTTTGTAGTAACTGTCCTATGTATACTGATAACTCCATTAATCCTAACCAAATTTAAGAATTGTATCTGAGCTTTACGAATTATTAGCGCAAATGTTTCGGTAAAAAGCCCTGTTTTTGACTAAAAACAGAGGAATTGAAGCTAAAAAACTGATTTTGAGTATTCAAAAATTTTGCAAAAGAAAAAAACAAACGAAAAAAGGGCTAGCTAAAAATAGAATTAATCTATTTCTAACCAGCCCCAGCTATTGTATTTTAGGAAAGCTTTTCTAGCGAACTAGTTACGCGCTTTCCAAGCGTAGTACAAATCAAAATATCCTTTTGTTTCTAGTACTACTACACCACCGGTTGTGTCACCGTATTTTGCAGGAATCCCACCTGTATAAGCTTCTAGTCCTTGTACTGCAACTCCAGGAACACTGCTCATATCATTGGCTTTTACACCATCTATATAATAAATTGCATCTCCTGGGCGGGATCCTCTAATAATCACTTCACCCGATCCTTCTTGCTGCTGAATATCTGAACTCATTCCTGCCAACAATGCTTTTGGATCTCTAATATTTAAAGAGTGTTCAATGTCTTCTGTCAACACTTTTATTCTAATGATATCTTTTTCAATTTTAACACGATTAAAATCAATATAAACAACTCCCATCATATTGTCATTTGTGCAATAAATATCAACAGTTGTAATTCCGTCAGATGTAATTTCAACTCCTCCAACTCGTGTTGAATCAAAACCATTTGCAACTGCAAATAAATTATAGGTTCCAGGTTTTAATGCATCAATTTTAAATCTGCCATCCAAATCTGCTTTAGTAAATCGATTTCCAGATTCAGTTTCAATCCACATTTTAGTTAATGGAATTGCTTTTGTACTGTCCGAAGCTTGATAAACATATCCACTTACGGTTCCTAAACTTACTTGTGCGCTTAAAAGATTTACAAATCCTAAAACGGCTATTAATAATGTTATTTTGATCTTCATGATTTTGATTTTTTCTTGTTCTTATTTACTAGATGCAACTGGAATATAAATTCCATAAAATAATTTCATTTTTTTTAGTGGCTGTATTTCCAAGCATTGTAGAGGTCGAAATAACTCTTTGTTTCTAAAACAATTACACCTCCGGTTGTGTCACCATATTTAGCAGGAATTCCGCCAGTATATGCTTCTAATCCTCCAATGGCTGCTCCTGGCACACTACTCATATTATTCATTTTAATTCCATCAACATAATATATGGCGTCTCCTGGGCGAGAACCTCTAATAATAATTTCTGAAGTACCTTCAACCATTTGCACATCTGAATTTACTGTGACAACTAAATCCATTGGACTCTGGATATACGGTGAATGCTCAATATCTTCTAACCGAATTTCGATTTTTGGAATATCGCCAGGAATAAGAATTGGCACATACACATTAACAGGAGGTAATGCACCATCCATTCCACAATAGGCATTTACTGTTACAATTCCGCTAGGATTTAAAGCTATTCCCGTTATGGTTAGATTGTCATACCCTAAAGACCGTACATTTAAATTATAAGTTCCAGGTTTAAGCGCATCAATTTTATAATGTCCCTTTTCGTCTGCAATTGAAAACCTGTTTCCAGATTCTGTTTCAATCCAAACTTTTGCATAAGGAATTACTTCTGTAGAATCTTCCCCGTCATAAACTATCCCACTTATTGTTGCCAAATTGACTTGAGCAATTAACAAGTTTGCAAATAATACAATAGCTGTTGTGATTATTACCTTGATTTTCATAACTGACATTTTTTTGTTCAGTTATATGGATGCAGGTACTTTTATATTTCCATAAAAAGATTGAATATTTATTTCAGATGACTCATAATCCCATCAGAAGAAAGAGCATACCATCCCGTTTTAACGCCTATAGTTTGCAAGGCTTCGTTGGTCCAAGCATTGCAAGTATTAAACAAATGATAATTTCCTTTTGCTTCATAAAAATTATCATTGTGCCAATACCCTTTATTAGGAATTAATTGAGTTTTATTATCTAATAATTGAAATGATTCTTGAATAAAGTCAATTAACTTATTGTGCGCTACGTCATCAATAAAAACAGCCGCAACTGCATCCGACATTTTTGGAGGTTGGCTTAAATAAGCAGCATGCATAGCAGTTCCTGAAGGTAAAAAGGCTGCATTAACAGCCGTGCTAAATGTTAAATCGCTCCAATCTGGCGTGTCCAAAAAAAATCCTTTATCTCCCCAACCAATAGAAACATAATTGAATCCATTTGCTTTGGGATAATCCGAAACTGGAAGTATTGTTTTCCAATCAAACAATTCAGATTCTACGGGTAAGCAAATATCGGTATGCACACCGTTCGTTTTAACATAAATGGTCACATCTCCACTTGTTTGCAAATCACCAACACTAACCAAGTTCCCACTAAAAAACAACCATACATAACATACTAAAAATGCCAAAAAGAATTCTAAAAAGTAAAAAACTCCTCGCCGTGTATATTTTAATGCTTTTTTCATTTCTATAAAACCAACACCATTTCAAGCGCCTATTCTCCTTAAATTTAAAGATTAAACGTAAATGTGGCTTTATCCGTATGTCATTTTAACTCATTTGTACCGAATTGACTATAGTTTCACTAAATTTGCAAGGGTAAAGGGGTTATGGAAGCACAGAAAAAAAATATTCGCAACATCAGTTTGGATGAACTAATTGAAACTTTAGCAACGCAGGGTGAAAAAAAGTTCAGAGCAAAACAAGTTTATGAATGGATCTGGAAAAAGGGAGCACACTCCTTTGCAGACATGCGCAACATTTCTAAAAAAGTAATTGACTTTTTAGATTCGCAATATTTTATAGATGCGATTCGCATTTCTGATGAGCAACACAGCAATGACCTTACTGTAAAATGTGCATTTAAAAGTTATGACAATCATATTACAGAAGGAGTATTAATTCCAACTACTTCTAGAATCACTGCCTGCATATCTTCGCAAGTAGGATGCAGTTTAGCGTGCACATTTTGTGCAACTGGTCGTTTAAAATTAATGCGGAATTTAAGTGGTGGCGAAATCTATGATCAGGTTTTATTACTTACGCGCTTATCGCAAGAAAACTTTAATAAACCATTAAGCAATATTGTTTTTATGGGAATGGGCGAACCTTTGCTCAACTATAAAAACATGTTGGAAGGAATTGAGAAAATCACCTCAGAACAAGGGCTTGGAATTTCACCAAAACGAATTACAGTTTCTACTGCAGGGATTGGAAAAATGATTAAAAAATTGGGAGATGACAATGTTAAATTCAATTTAGCACTATCACTTCATGCTGCAAATGATGAAAAGCGCAGTAAGATTATGGAAATTAATGATTCCAATAATCTAGAGGTGCTTGCGGATGCTTTACGTTATTTTTATGATAAAACAGGTTCACGCGTTACTTTTGAGTATATTATATTCAAAGATTTTAACGATTCATTGGCAGACGCACGAGAATTAGCGGATTTTTGTAAAAATATTCCAGTTAAAATTAATATTATAGAATATAACCCAATAGACGACGGCGAGTTTCAACAAGCGGATCAGCACAAAGTAGATGTATTTGCTGGATTTTTAGAATCGTTAAACCTAGTAGTTAATGTTCGCCGTAGTAGAGGAAAAGATATTGACGCAGCTTGCGGACAACTAGCCAATAAAAATGGATCTATTGCGTTAAAGGAAAGAAGTTTGAAATGAAATTAATTGTTTGTATCATCATATGTTTGTTTTCGCTGCACAGTTTTGGGCAGGAAGAAGATTCTAGATTGGACAAACCGACCATTGGCCCTCCATTTACAACACAGCGCAAAAGCAATTTTGCTGGTTTTATTGGTCAAAACGAAAACACGCTTTTTTTAGTTGATTATTTAGCGATTAATCGTAAAAAGCAAGAACTAACACTACGTAGACTTGATGCTAAAACGTTAGAATTAATTGATTCAAAAGATTTATTCAGCATCATTAATGAAGATTTTTACAACGAACCTAACGAGATTTTTTTCCAGAATAACAGCTTTTACCTATTTTCAACAGTAAATGGCTTAAAGGATAAATTCAATATGGTTCATTTAGAGATTTTCAATGAATATGGCGAAAAGATTAATGAGCGTGTGCTAGACACATTGGAGCTAGACGAAACTTACTATTTGAGTGAATCAATTGAGCAAGATGGATTTATCATGCTTACGCACAATAAGTTTTTAAACAACTTTGAGCAATCCATTGGTTTGCAAACTATTGAAAGCTCGGGAGAAACAGGTTGGAGAACAACAGTAAAATCGCCCAATCTAGTGCAAAACTTAACAATAGAGGAAGTTACTTATTCTAAAAATGCGCCTTTATACATTTTGTGTGATTATGGATACGAAGCCGGAACAGGCAGTGTACGTGAGAATAATACTGACCTAATTAACAACAAATACGCCTTGTGGGGGTACGATCATCAAAAGGCATTTTTAAAGGAATTTGATTTGCGCTTAAAAAACCGTTGGATTAACGGAATTGCAATGGATTATAATTCGAAACATGAACTAGTTATAAGTGGATTCATTAATGAAACTCGCAACCAAACTATTAACGGTGTATTCTCATTAAAAATTGGAGCAGATTTAGCTTTGATTGGCTCAAATTATTACAAATACAAACGGTCATTTTTTGAAAAATTTGTTGATGCAAAACGTATCGAAAAAACAAAAGAATTAGAGAACATAAAACTGCGTCAACTCGTTATACTAGAGGACAACTCATATTATATCTTAGGGGAGCACTTTTACCAGTATACCGAGCGTAATTATGATCCAAGAACCAATATCACAACAACTTCTGAAAACTATAATTACAACTCAATTATAGTTGCTTATTTTGATGAAAATGGCAATCATATGTGGAGTGACCGTGTTCCTAAATTTCAACATACAGTAAATGATTATGGTTATTTTTCTTCATTCTCTGTGATGCACGCTAATAATGAATTATACCTATTCTTTAACGACACGGAACGGAATAATGACTTGGCGGTAAATGATTATTTTAATTATACCACCATGTCAAACAATAGACGTTTTCAAATATCTTATGTACAGATTGGTGAGGATGGCGTAAAAGGCCGTGGAGCATTAATCAATACGGACAACAATTTTATGTTGCGTGCAAGGCTTAACTATCAAATTGATCCTGATACTTTTTACTTATACGGTGAAATTGGTAAGTCACGAAAAGTATTTTCAGTAAACGCAATAGATTAGTTTGCACGGCGTAATTTATATTGCTTATCTCCCAAAACATAATTGCCCGTTTCAACCCACTCTTCATTAAATAAAACGGTATCACTAACAAATGTGGTTAATATCAACTGTTCTTGACTAAACTCCCAATGATAAAAATCGAACGTTTTATTCGCCCTATTTCTTAATAGAACACCATCTAAATTTTGAAAAGGATGAGATGTTCCAAAATAGCTATCAATTTCATACTCGTTATAATTATCCAGCCCTACTAATTCTCCATTTTTCAGAAAGTAAACCGTATCTGAGTTCTCATTCAAATAAGTACCAGCTAACAACTCTTCATTAAAGTATGCAGTGATTTTTGATTCTATTTTGAATGGCCGGTCGGCTTCTGTTATGAAATCACTCATTTCTGAGCGTTTTTTATAAATGTAAATTGTAGAATCAGCTTGATTCTCACTAGAAATTAATCGCAAATGCAATTCATCTGAGTAATTAAGCAGACACCAATCCCCCCAGTTTGTTTCAAAAACGGTGAAGGTATCAGATTCGCAATTGACTGAATTCTTGTTCATCTCTATGAGCGAGCCATAAGTTAAAACAGTATCATTTTTAATCTCTAGCAAAATTCCAAACCAAGCAGGAATTTGAGATTGACAGTTTACAATAGATTTATTAGCAATTATAGGATCAAAATAATTGCTTAGTGCCCAAATGCCATCTAACCCATCTTCTGTTGAGCAATAAGTTACAGTATCAACCTCTTCTAATATAGGTTGAGATAATGCTTCCTGTACTTCAACGCCATCCGCAGACGAATCTCCATTACAGGCCGTAACATTGCAAAAGAGCGATAATAATAATCCTCCTTTTATAAAAAATTGGGTAAAGTTACTACGCTTGATTAGCGGCGTTTCTATCTCGCTCGGCTTCGCTTTTTTCAAGGCGTTTTCTTAAAAAGCGTCTCATTACTGCCATAACAGCTGTCACAATCGGAATAATAAAATAAAATCCCCATTTGTCCCATCCTTGCATGAAACAAAGCACAAGAACCATGATCAAACTCACGGCTGTCATTGCCCACCAAAATTTTTCTAAAACTGAATTTATTTTTGCTAAACTGCTCATTGTATTGAATCGTTATTGTTGATGTTTTGGCTCTCAACACTTACTTTGTGCATATTATAATCCGTAAATGTTTCGTCCGTATCTAATCCGTATCCTTTAACGGTTGTTTTCTCTCCTATCACCTCAAAATACTTCTCCGTCCTAACGCGTTTTGCGGTTTGATCCCAAAAGAGCTCTTCCGTTTTTAGCGTTTGGTTTTTATCGTAGTTTGTAAAGATAACATTATTACGTGCTATAATTACATTTTCCTTTTCCTTGACCTCAGCATAATCCGCTGTTAATTTAGATACAATAGAATCTTTTTCTTTAAAGAAATTGACCTCAAATCCATGCTTAAAAATTGTCACGTTTTTTGGCTCTCCAAATTTCTCCATTCTTGTTGCAATCATTTCATAGACTACAACCCCGGAATCAGAATAAAGCGTGTGCATATCATTGACGATTTCATCCGCCATGTCTTCTGTTTGGGTTACCTCCTTAATTGTACCCAAATCATTTTCACAAGAAAAAAGCATTCCCATCATTAAAATGACAGGAATGCTTATTCGTTTTATATCAATTAATCTGTATTTCAGATCGGTTTTTTTTTAGAATCTTGCTATAGTGGATTCTCCCCAACAGCTAAGGCTAACAGTTGATCCTGCACTAACACCTTCATTAAAGGCTTCGTTAGAATCTGGCGCATTCTTTAAAAATTTACTGCTACTTACACCTTCTGCACCGGCAGCAATCGCTTTCTTAATATAATCATTCGCTAACCAGTAGTTTGCTTTTCTTGAGAAAGTTGATTCTCCACAGCTATTTGCAGTAGCTGCAATTGAATTTGCGCAAATCACTAAAGCATCACCTCTATAATCTCCACCTACTCCTTTTGCAATTTTAAATGCTGACTTATATGAACCTTGCTTGTATTTTACATTTGCTAAGTTTAAACTATACTTGTCTTTGTTCTCACCGTCAGCTTCAAGCTCAACAGCTTTTTGAAAGTATTCTGCAGCTTTAGAGTTGTTCTTGTTACTCAATGCATAGTTTCCACCAAAAAAGTAAGCTTCTGCTGTTGGTTCAAGCGAAATTAGCTCATCTACAAATTTTCCGTAAACTTCACTTGATTGACATTTCTTTTGATCCATCAACGCCAAGTATGCTTCAACTTTTTCTTTTCTTTCAGTTGGATCCTGAGGTAAGGTTTCTAATTTCTTATCAAAAACACCTACTAACACGTCACAGTCTTTAGCAATTTGTAAGAAGTACTTATCTAAAAAGCTTTGTGCACTTATTTGGCGTTTCACTTCATTAGCATCCTCTTTTTCTTTAGCTGCTTTTAAAGCAGTTCCAATATATTCAGACAATACAATGTATTCTTCAATAATTTTTGTTCTAGCTGCCTCTTTTTCTTCACCTTCAGCAGTGTTAAATTTATTGACAATTAAATGCTTGAAATATTGCTTAAAGTGCTTTGATTTAGCTTTGTCCTTTAATTCCGGAATTGATTGTGCAAAAAGCGTATCAATTTTAGCATGATCATCTGACTTGTTTGTTACTAATTGAGATGCATAATCTGCAATCCAAATCAAATCATGATCAATTTGTAAACGACTTTCAAAAATCGAGATCACTGTATCTTTCAATCCAGCTTTACGTTCAGGAGTAATTCCTTCTTCCTTTAATAGTTTACCGTATATGTATCTACCGTTTGAATAAAAAGCTCCATCTAATCCTGCTGGACCACATGCTTCAACTGCATCATTCCAAAAGTTGGCTGCATCTTGATATGCTTTTGAAGTTAAGTATTGGTAATACAAACTTCTAAATTTCTGGCAATCATCTGCTGCTACATTTGAAGAATCTTGTGCCATTGCACTTGATCCAATCAGTAGGGTTAACATTAAAGTTCCTAAAATTCCCTTGAGTTTCATTTTCTTCGTGTTTATTCTTTGTTATTGTTAATTGTATTTCCGTTTTAAAAACCAGCGGTTACTTCTTTCTGGAGTAATTGAAAAGCCGACATAAAGTCCCATGTACCTTTCTTGAATTATTCCATTTTCAGTTGTTCCAAGGTTTCCTAAACTGCCTCCAAAATTAAGATTTGTATTTGACACTCCAGGACGGATCGGTATGCTTAATCCAAAACTCATGCCATAATTGTCTAAAGCGATCTCTTCACCTAAATTATTTTTCACTAATAATTCAGTTTGAGCATAATTAAAACCTAAACGATAAGTTAGTCCACTAAAGAAATTATCAGGATCGATTAAAGCACTTAGAGTTGGCGCTCTTTCAAACCCAATCCCAATAGACATTCTATCTTTTAAACCTCCAGGATTTTGAACATCAGAGAATTGTGTATAAAATGTAGACCATTTCTCGATTTTAAAATCAGCCGCCAAACGCAAGCTTGAACTCGAATTATATGGAGAAAATTGATATTGTAATCCAACTCCAAAAGCCTCTGGCTTATAGACTAAACCTTCGTCATCCTGAGTTAGCTCAATTGTATCTTTAACCGATACACTTTGTCCACGATAAAAGCTTCCAATATAAGAAAATGAATATAAATCTTGAAAAGCTCTAACTTCAGTAGCTGGCGCATAAGTTGCTCCAATTGCTAAATTCCGGCTTAGTTTGGTTGATTTAAAACCGTAGTTATAATTAACACCTAATTCAGTTGAAAGTCCAGATACTCTAATTCCATCTACCACACGAGCGTTAAAAATTTCAATTGATGAAGGAATAAACTCAGTTGAACGAATTTGCTCAGATGTTCCAAACAAATAGTTTCCATTAATACCAATTGATAAATGGTGTGTTTTATATCCTTTGATTATTGTATCCCTTTTAATTTTTTGATTTGTTGTTGGATCCATTACGACCTCTTTCTTTTTAACACTTGCAATATTTTTCAAGTTTAAAGGACGATAAGAGATTCCAAAATTTGCTATTCTAACTCCACCTGACCCCTCATTAACAGCTTGCATTATTGTATCGTTATCGCTGTTAGTAGTATAATTAGTTACGGTGTATCCTGTAAATGAATAAGGTTTTAACCCAATACCAATTCCCCAATTTTTCTTGATGGGTAAACCTAATTGAAATTGATTTAATCCAAAATGACGCTGAGTCGTTGTAGCAGACTCTGTACTAAAGTTCGAAAATTTTCCATTCATTCCTATTTGCAAAACAGGTAAATGTCTCGATAGATAAGAATAAGACGCAGGGTTAGTTGTATTCACCAATGAAGAATCACTATTTGCAAGAGAGACTCCTCCCATTCCTGAAAATACGGCATAACCTTCATAATTGCGTTCACCAAGTCCAAAAGAACTATAGGGTGATTGCGTTCCTTTTTGAGCGAACGTAACGTTCACTAAACACAACGCAACAGTAGAAAAAAATATATTTTTAAAATTCAACATTATACTTCAATATTTCGTTTAATCCAAAAATGGTTAAATCGGAATGTGCAAAGATGGGATTTTTATATCCTTTATCAAAGTATTTTAAATCTCCACCCGTCATAAAAATTGTTAATTCACCAAATTGTTCTTGATAACGCTGAATAAACCCATTTATTTCGTGAAAAATAGCATGCTGAACTCCATTTTGTATGCTTGTTTTGGTAGATACTCCAAATCCAAATTCAAAATCTTCCGCATCAATTAGCGGTAATTGGTCAGTAAAAGATTGTAAAGCTGCATAGCGCATTTTCATTCCTGGGCTAATATTACCTCCAAGATAGACTCCTTTATTATTTACTAAATCGTATTTAATACATGTACCTATGTCAATAGCTAATGAATTTTTATTAGGATTCTTTTTCCAGATAGCGGTAGCATTTGCAAGGCGGTCCTTACCCAAGGTATGCGGTGTTTCATAACCATTTTGAATAGGAATAGGTGTATTTTCATCCAAATCAATTCGTTTTGCAATAGGCAGGTTAATATGATCATTAGTAACTGAACTTACAAGTACCGCCTCAAGTTCATTTGAGCGTTCTTTCACCCATTTTTCTACCAAATCAACCTCTTCTTTGGCAAAAACCTTTTTTATATGCAAATTTCCGCCTTTATCAAAAAGCGCCAATTTTGTAGCTGTATTTCCCTGATCAACAATCAGATTCATGCTGCAAAATTGAGGACAATTTCTCTATTCTCATCAAAAAATTAAAAAAATAATTGTGAATTCTTTTGCACTTTAAAATACCTTACTATCTTTGCCCCCACATTAACGGATGGTGATATAGCTCAGTTGGTAGAGCAATGGACTGAAAATCCATGTGTCGGGGGTTCAAATCCCTCTATCACCACAGCAACAAAAACCAAGTGCATTGCACTTGGTTTTTTTGTTTTATAAGCTAAAACGCTGTTTCTTTTGACATTATTGATTGTAATTTTCAGAAATAATCAAAATAAAACGAACGAGAGGTTACAAATTTAATCTGTAATGAATTATTTTCAATTTCGTCCAAGTAAAAAAAGAATATGCGTTTAACGGATAAATATCAACCCATCAATTGTGCATTCCACGATTATTTAGAGCATTTTGCCACGCTTCGTCAACCCATTTCATTAAAATATTTTTTAAATGGTGAAGAAACAAAACTATCCAATGTTATTCTTTACGACCTCTCTGGTGGAAGAAATGGCGAATTTGCACATTTGAAAAATGAGGAACTCAATGTAAAAATAAGAATGGATCATATAATCTCCATTGAGAACATTGAAGCGAAATCATTCATTTCGAACTATTGTTAAACATTAGTTTACCAATTAATACTTATTTTCGGTGTGACTACAAGACGATAATAAAGCATAATGACGCATCAAATTCAAATAGATACTCGAAAACAAGTTATAGGGATTATTTTATCAATACTTTTTATTATTGGTGGAACAACCTTACTAATTAACCCATTGATTCTTGGAGAACATCCTTTTAAAGATGAAGCAATGTTTGCTCTTAGTTTAACGGTTGTCCTTATTTTTTTAGCACTCCTCATATTTCTTATTTACAAAATCGTGAATAAAACAATTGGACTAATTATTAATGAGGAAGGAATTCAAGAGCAAATATCAGCATTAAACGTAGGATTGGTACGTTGGGAAGAAATGAGTGGTTTCGGTATTAAAAAGCAAATTGGAATTCCTTTTATCGTAATCTATTTAAAAAATAGAGAAGAATTCATTGAACGATTTAGCGGATTAAAAAAAACATCCATTAAAAAGAATGCAGAATCATTTGGTACACCAGTAGCAGTTAGCACAGTGATGCTTAAAATGAAAAAAGATGAATTAATTCAATTATTTAAAGAAGAAGGCGCCAAACGCGGACTTGAATTTGAAAATTAAATAATTCTTTGTCTTATTTGGTGTCTAGCAGACAATTCATCCATTTTAGTTTTAAACGCATCCCTATAGTAAGCAGGCATTTCACTTCCTGACGCAAAAAACTTCAAATATTTATTCTCCAATTCAGGGTAGTGTTTTTTTATAGCACCCAATACTAACGTTTTACTATCAGCCTTGCTATTGCCAAATAACGTAATACTAGCTGGCATTACGTATGCTGCATTTATTTTTTTAAATGTTTCATAAAACAAGTTGAGAGATGCAGCAGTGTCACTAATAAATGGAAGGAGAGGCATTAAACTAACACCTGATAAAAAACCTTCTTTTATTGTAGTTTCCAAAGTTTCTAGACGTTTTTCAGGTGATGGTGCGCCAGGTTCAAAAATACGCCCTACTTTATCATCCAAGGTTGAAAATGAATAGGTGATTATAGTTCCGCCAGGCAAACTATTCTCCAAATCGTTGGGGAGAACCGCGGCTTTATCAATTTTATGTAATAGATCAAAATCTCGTTCAATTCCGCAAGATTTTGTAATCATATGAACAGGAAACTTATGTTTCAAAATAACCTCTAATGCTTGCCGAGTAAGTTGATAATCCTCCTCTATTTTTAAATAAGGATCTGTCGCACTTGAAAGTACAATAATCCCGTACTCCCCCTTTTTAGCCCGATTAAATAATTGCCGATCCAACACCTCAATGGCATTTGTTTTAACGGTCAAGCTTTGCTCTAAATTAAAGCCATACTTACTTCCACGGATATAGCAATACAAGCAGTTAAAAGCACAACTACTATACAAATTAACAGTATAGTCATCTAAAAACCAGGCGTCTCTTTTTTTGGTTTTATTAAGAACAGATTTAACCTCTTTTTCCTTTGGCATAAGCGTTTCTATTCAGCCCAATCTCTATTTTCTTTCGAAACCAATTTGGAATCTCTGTATAATTTTGGATTCTAGAATTATATTTTTCAATAAGATCTGGATGAAATTTGGCCGTGGTTTTTGCTGCCCAACCCACACCTTGCTTTATTTGCCGATCATTGGTTTTAACCATTGTCATGAGCAATAAAAAAACCTGTTCAACCTCTTTCTTTCCTAATCCTTTTTTTACAGCGTAATGCGCACCAGCACCCAATGAACGAACCACCCAATTACTTTTGGCTGAGCTCAATTTCTCAAATGTTTTAATCATTAATTCAAATTGCTGCAACAAGGCAACGCCCCAAACACGTTCTCCAATAATATCAGAAACATACCAGTCATTTGCATCTGCAATATATTCGTAGGTTTTTTGAATTGCCTCTTCATAAGCATTTGGCAGCCTTAACTGCATTATAATTCCTAAAATAACATTTCCGCCCTCTGTTTTTTGCTCACAAATAGCATCACATAACGTAATTTGATCCTGTAGGGTCACATTTTCAAATAGTGTTTTAGCACAATATTCTAGTAGCGGAAATTTGACTTTGTGTGCCAGAATGGATTCATGAAAATCAGCAATTAAAGCAACCACACCATGCTTATGATAAACATCAATACTCTGCTCCAATAACGGATTAATATCCCCTTTACGGGTATATATTTTGATCAAAATGGCTTTTCCTCTCCGTCGTTAGGATTAATGATTTTATTGATCTCCTCTTCTGTGCTATCTAATTTTTCGCGACAAAATTCCACCAGTAATTTAGCCTGTTTTACTTTCCCGGCCAAGTCATCAATATTTATTTCTTTTCGCTCAAGCAGATGTACAATTTCTTGCAATTGTTCCAAGGCTTCATCATATTTTAATTTCGGATCTAATTTTGCTGTCATAAATGCTTGTATTATTCGTGCTTTTTCACCTCAGTAATTTTACTGGTAATGAGGTGTTCACTTGATAATGTTTTTAATTCGGCTCCTTCTAACTCCCCTTCATAATTAATCAAGTCAATATTATTAATGGTTGATATGGTATACCCTTTTTTCAATAATTCCTCTGGATTTAATAGCATTAAAAGGTCGGCCAAATTATTTAACCCAATTTTATTGCGTTCAATATTATTGATGCTTAGCATATGAACCACATCTAACCTTGCGTTTAATTCCGTACTTTTTTTCAATGCAATTATATTTTTAGCATTGCTTCCAACCTTACTTAAACTTAGGTCTAATTTAGATTTTTCGCTTTCTATCAATTCCGTAACACCAATATGCAATTGATGCACGCAATCTTTTATTAGGTTATTATTTTCCCGAATAATATTTTGCGTATAGTGCACCAAGTACTTACTGGTATGTGTAAACTCATCCTTATTGGATGCAATTAATTGCTGTGATATTTTAAGGATACTATCAAAAGCAGATTGTAATTCATTTCTAAATACTCCTGCTCGTACATAGAGGAATTTAGCTACTGCAGTTGGAGTGATTTCATATTTATTAGCGACCAAATCTGCAACTACATCATCTGTTTCATGTCCAATACCCGTAATAACAGGAATTCGGCTTTCAGCAATTGATTTTGCAATTTCATAAGCATTAAAAACATTCAAATCCATTTTGCTTCCACCACCACGCACAATCACAATTACATCAACATTATATTCTTGCGCCTCATGAATTGCATTCACAACCTCTTTCGTTGCACGATCTCCTTGTACAGAAACGGAAAACTCTTTTACTTTAAAATTCGTAAAGATTCTGTTTTCCATTAATTCAGTCAAAAAATCACGATATCCAGATGTATTAACTGAGCCAATTAATGCTACTTTTTTTATAATAGCTGGCAGCTTCAATTCTTGTTGCAAATCATAAAGCCCTTCCTTTTTCAATCGCTCAATAGTTTCTTTTTTCTGTTTCTCCAATTCACCATAAGTTATGGTAGGATCAACATCAAGAATATTGAGTTTTAATCCATAAATTGGATGAAATTCAATCCGCACATTTACTAAAACTTTATTCCCATGCTTGAATATTGTTCGCAACTCATTATTTAGCTGATTATTGACTCTATTAAATGTCGAAAACCACATATTGGCGGACATTTCAGCAACTCTTTTACCATCTTTTGAATCTGCCAATTCAAGATAATGGTGTCCATTTTTTTCTTGCGCCTTGGTTATTTCAGCAATTACCCAATAATTTTTTAACGCAAAATTATCACGGATAAAACGCTCTAACGATTGGTTGAGTGCCGATAATGAAAATATGTTTCTTTTCTCTTCCAAGTTTCAAGGATTGAACAGTAAATATACACAACTTACTCTAAATAAAAACGGATAAAACGGATCATTTAAAACCTATATAAACAACACATAAATAGGTATTTATACGGTTTCAGTATTTTAAATTTCTACTTAAATTTGGAGCAACCTTAAACTCCCATTATGAAACGTTCTCCAATGACAATTAACAAATCACTTTATTTTTTAATCGGGCTTTTGATATATGCTGCAATCGCTATTGGTTCTATTCAATTATTGAATTGAATTAATAACCGATTTTAGATCGAACCCTTTTTAGGACACCATTAGCAACTAAGGCTGCTTTCTCTGCTCCTTTTTGTAAAATTGCATCAAGTTCATCTGTGTTTTCCATGTAATAATCAAATCGTTCACGAACATCCGCATACTCTTCCAAAATTAGCTCCAATATTGCTTTTTTGGTATGACCAAATCCCCAACCTCCTGCAGCATAATTTTCTCGCATAGCAGCAATTTGACTTTCATTTGCTAAGAACTCATAAATTTTATAAGCATTACAAACATCCGGATCTTTTGGATCTTCCAAAGGTGTACTATCTGTTACTATGCTAAAAATTTGTTTTTTAAGCTGTTTTTTAGGATAAAAGAGGTTAATCGTATTTCCTTTAGATTTAGACATCTTAGTTCCGTCAGTTCCTGGAACTAACATTGTATCTTCCTGAATTGACTCTTCAGGCAATACAAAAGTTTCACCCATTTGATTATTAAACTTTTCAGCAACAGTTCTTGTCATTTCAATATGTTGCTTTTGGTCTTTTCCAACAGGAACAAACTCTGCATCATATAATAAAATATCTGCAGCCATTAACATAGGGTAGGTAAACAATCCAGCATTTACGTCATCTAAACGGTCGGCTTTATCCTTAAAAGAATGAGCCAACGTAAGACGCTGATAAGGAAAAAAACAAGATAAATACCAAGATAACTCACTGGTTTGCGGCACATCACTTTGACGATAAAAAACAGTTTTATCTGTATCCAAACCGCAAGCAAGCCAAGCAGCAGCCGTTGCATACGTATTCTCACGCATAACTTCACCATCTTTGATCTGTGTCAAAGAATGTAGATCAGCGATAAACAAGAATGATTCGTTTTCATCATTCTCTGCCATTTTTATAGCTGGTTGAATTGCACCTAATACATTTCCCATATGCGGAACACCTGTACTCTGTACACCCGTTAAAATTCGAGCCATTATTCTAATATTTATTGTAAATTACATCTTTAATGAAACGAATTTCTCACCTTTAGACAACCCAAAAATAGAAATAAAGCACTAATTGGAATAGCATGTTACGGCTTTATTTTATCAAATTGTTAAATAAAATATACCCACACAATAAACTTCGATTTTTTGTACTTTTGTAGGCTAATGAAAATACTACTAATACCATTCTTAATTGTTTACCGCGTTTATTTTGCGTTGGTGTTTTTTTTGGTATTGCTCATTTTATATCCCCTATTTTGGATACTCCTTTTAAGTGAAAAAAACTATGTGCGCGTTTTCAAACTAAAGGTTTTTACTGCACGAATTATATTGTTTTTAGATTTTGTTTGGCTGGTTCATAAATCAGATAAACCGCAGTTAGAAGAAGGTCCGTATGTTATTTGCGCCAATCACGCCTCTTATTTGGACATTATTTTAATGTATAGAATTTTGCCTAGAAAACGTTTTTTATTCATTGGCAAGTCTGAGTTATTAAAATGGCCAATTATAAATATTTTCTTTAAAAAAGTTGACATTGCTGTAAATCGAGAAAAAAGAAGCTCGGGTATGCGCTCAATTATTCGTGCGCGAAATGAATTACAAAATGGATGGTCTATCGTTCTTTTTCCAGCAGGAGGACTCCCTGTTGACACACCAG